>NZ_JBFROH010000034.1:0-13800 GCF_041471425.1 Vibrio sp. 10N.261.52.C2
CGATGAACCATAAAAAAGGCCGCTTACTGAACTAATGAATCAGTAAGCGGCCTTTTTTTGGATTTGATTTAGTTTCTGAAGAATTACTCTTCTGCGTAACCGTGTTTACCTAATGCCTTACCGTCTAAGACAGCTTGCCCGTTTAGCATTGATAAACGATCTTCGGCGAACCATTTACAGACCATAGGGTAAATGCAGTGTTCTTGGGTAAGCACTCGGCTTGCCAGCATATCAGCATCATCACCTTCAAATACCGGTACCTTAGCCTGTAAGATCACAGGGCCACCATCAAGTTCTTCGGTCACAAAGTGGACACTAGTACCGTGCTCTTTATCTTGTGCATCAATGGCACGCTGGTGGGTGTGTAGGCCTGGGTATTTAGGTAACAGGGAAGGGTGAATGTTGACCATTTTACCGGAATAGTGACGAACAAACTCTGAACTCAGGATACGCATGTACCCCGCAAGTACGATTAAATCGGGTTGGTATGCATCAATCTGAATCATCAATTCATGATCGAACTCTTCACGTGAACCAAAGTCTTTTGGATTCACTGAATGAGCGTCAACACCTGCGGTTTTCGCTCGTTCTAATCCAAAAGCCTCTGCTTTGTTTGAGAAGACAGCTTTAACCGATGCATCAATCATATCGCTATCGCAGGCATCTAAAATAGCCTGTAAGTTACTTCCGCTTCCTGAAACTAACACAACGATGTTTTTCTGAGAGTGACTGGTTTTATTTGAGTGATTGTTTTTCATAGAGTGGGTCATACGATTGATTAACTGAATTGTTTACAATGTACCTACATAAACTAAGGTTTTCTGCGGGCTAAATAGCAAAATGAGGACCATTAGGTCCTCATTGATTAACTAAGTAAGTGAGCGTATCACTTATTTAATTTCAACTTGCTCTTCGCCAGCTTCAGCGTTTGCGATCTCACCGATAACCCAAGCGTTTTCGCCTTCAGCTTTCAGTAGTTCAACAGCAGCGTCTGCTTGATCTTTAGGTAGAGCAACAACTAGGCCTACACCACAGTTGAAAGTGCGGTACATTTCGAATGTCTCCACGTTACCTTTCTCTTGTAGCCAGTTGAAGATAGCAGGCCATTCCCAGCTCTTGCCATCAATGACTGCTTTAGTACCTTCAGGAAGTACGCGTGGGATGTTTTCCCAGAAACCACCACCTGTGATGTGTGAGATAGCATGAATGTCATGCTCTGCAATCATCTTAAGTGCCGATTTGATGTAAATCTTAGTTGGTTCTAGTAGGTGCTCACCGATAGTGCGACCTTCTAGTTCTTCACTCTTATCAGCACCAGAAACTTCTAGGACTTTACGAATTAAAGAGTAACCGTTTGAGTGTGGACCACTTGAGCCAACAGCGATAAGTGCGTCGCCTGCTGCTACTTTAGTGCCGTCAATGATGTCCGCTTTTTCTACAACACCAACACAGAAGCCAGCTACATCGTAGTCGTCGCCTTCGTACATGCCTGGCATTTCAGCAGTTTCACCACCGATTAGTGCACAGCCAGCTTGAACACAGCCTTCAGCAATACCAGAAACAACGTCTGCTGCTGTATCTACATCTAGCTTACCTGTTGCGTAGTAGTCTAGGAAGAATAGCGGTTCACCACCTTGAACGATTAAGTCGTTCACACACATTGCCACTAGGTCGATACCAATGGTGTCGTGTTTTTTCAGATCCAAAGCAAGGCGAAGTTTAGTACCAACACCATCAGTACCTGAAACAAGTACCGGCTCTTTGTATTTCGTTGGAAGTTCACATAGGGCGCCAAAGCCACCAATACCGCCCATTACTTCAGGGCGACGAGTGCGTTTAACAGCACCTTTGATACGGTCTACTAGTGCATTACCTGCGTCGATATCAACACCAGCGTCTTTGTAGCTTAGAGAAGAAGTATTACCACTCACGGGATAGTCCTCGAACTTAAGTTGGATGTGAAAACGGCGCTATTCTAACAGGGCTTGAATATGAAGAGCAAACGTTTGCGCGGTTTTTTTTATTAGAATAAAGATTCTGAAATAACCCTAGAGTTCGTGTATAATCTACAGGTTTGTTTAAATATTGCCGGAGTTGGAAATGAAAGTTGTTGAAGTGAAACACCCGCTAGTAAAACATAAAATTGGCCTGATGCGTGAAGGTGAGATTAGCACTAAGCGTTTTCGTGAGCTAGCGACAGAAGTGGGTAGCCTTCTAACATACGAAGCGACATCAGACTTTGAAACTGAGCGTGTGACGATTAACGGTTGGAACGGTCCAGTAGAAGTTGACCAAATTAAAGGTAAAAAAGTAACGGTAGTGCCAATCCTACGTGCTGGTCTAGGCATGATGGACGGCGTTCTTGAGCACATCCCAAGTGCACGTATCAGCGTTGTTGGTATCTACCGTGACGAAGAAACACTTGAGCCAGTACCATACTTCAACAAGCTTGCATCTAACATCGATGAGCGTATTGCTCTAGTGGTAGACCCAATGCTTGCGACAGGTGGTTCTATGATCGCGACTATCGACCTGATGAAAGAGAAAGGTTGTAAGCACTTTAAGATTCTTGTGCTTGTTGCTGCTCCTGAAGGTATCGCTGCTCTAGAAAAAGCGCACCCAGATGTTGAGCTTTACACGGCTGCAATCGATGAGAAGCTAAACGACAAGGGCTACATTGTTCCTGGTCTTGGCGATGCTGGCGATAAGATCTTCGGTACTAAGTAATTCGGTTTCAGCTTAAGTGACTCTAAACAGTTCCTTAACTCGCTGAATTAACCGTATTAATAAAAAGGGAGAGCATTCGATGCTCTCCCTTTTTTGATCTTGTTAGGTTGTGATTCTTTGGAATCTAGCCTTACCGACTCATTAATCGATTTGAGCTTTATCTACCACAGTGTTGTCACCTAGCTCTTCTGGAAGTACTAGGTTAAGTAGAATCGCAACGATACCGCACAAGCTTACGCCCTGTAGGCTAAAGTCACCGATACCAAAGGCCATGCCGCCAATACCAAAGACTAAAGTAATGCCCACAATCACAAGGTTACGTGATTTGTGTAGGTCAACATTGTTTTTGATTAGCGTGTTAAGACCCACTGTTGCGATAGAGCCAAACAGTAGAATCATGATTCCGCCCATTACAGGAACCGGAATCGTTTGAAGTAGTGCGCCTAGCTTGCCAACCAATGCAAGAACGATGGCTGTGACTGCAGCCCAAGTCATGATCACTGGGTTGAATGCTTTAGTCAGCATTACAGCACCCGTTACTTCACTGTAGGTTGTATTGGGTGGCGCGCCCAGCATAGAAGCGGCAATCGTTGCCACACCATCACCAGTAATAGTGCGGTGTAAGCCTGGCTTCTTAAGGTAGTCTTTACCGGTCACGTTAGATATCGCAAGCATATCACCTACGTGTTCAACGGCAGGTGCAATCGCGACAAATACCATAAAAAAGATAGCGTTGATGTTGAACTCTGGCGTTGTGAAGTTTGGCAGTGCTAACCAAGATGCTTGCGCTACTGGAGTGAAGTCTACCGCGCCGTATACCAAGCTGGTGATGTAACCCGCAACAATACCACCGAAGATTGGCAGTAGCTTAAGGAAGCCTTTTGAAAACACACTGATGACAATCGTCACTAACAGTGAAATTGAAGAGATCCACAGGGCAGCGTCTGCATCAACAAGCTGAACCGCACCATCGCCTGTCTTACCTAGCGCCATGTTAACTGCAACAGGTGCAAGACCTAAACCGATAACCATGATCACAGGGCCAACAACGACTGGTGGAAGCAGTTTATGGATGAAGCCAACGCCACGAACTTTAATTAACGCGCCCATTAGTACATACACAACACCCGCCGCCATCAAGCCGCCCATGGTTGCACCGACACCCCAAGTTTGAATACCAAACATGATAGGCGCGATGAATGCGAAAGAAGACGCTAAGAAGATTGGCACTGAACGGCGTGTAATAAGTTGGAATAAAAGGGTACCGATACCTGCGCCAAAGAGTGCAACGTTAGGATCAAGTCCTGTTAGTAGCGGCACGAGTACAAGCGCACCAAAAGCTACGAACAGCATTTGCGCACCTTGCAAAGCATTTTTCATGTTATGTCCTTAAAATGGTCGTTATATGAAAAGCGAAAAATAAAATTCGCGGGATTCTATCACTTAGCAATCGATTGCCACACCAAATAGATCAAATTTATTTATCTTAATGATGTTTTATATCCATCTAAGCCCTAGAAATTCAGTTTATAAGTGAGCGATTTATCATGGCCAGGTGATATTTTGTGGTTATTAAACACAGTGGGCTCTATCGACCTTGCCCCTCAATCCATAGTTGCTTATCATCTAGGCACAAGATTTGAATATTAGGATCAGTATGCGCTACATAGCATTGTTGTTGATGGGACTATTAGCCTCTCCGAGTTATGCCTTAACTCAAGTAGATATTTTTAGTGCTGAAGTTGCGATTAACGCTGAAGACAAACAGCCAGAACAAGTGGCAAGAAATACAGGTATGGAGCAGGTATTGATACGTGCGACCGGCCAAACTGATGTCGCTTCGAATGAGACGATTCAAAAGGCGATGCGCAAGAGTTCGCAGTACATGTCTCAAATGAGTTTTGGTGAAAGCAATGACCACTCAACATTGCGTATGCGTTTTAACGGTGCTCAAATCCGTTCGCTATTGACTCAAGCACAGTTACCGTACTGGCCTGACACGCGTTCAAACATCCTTGTTTGGCTGGTGGAAGAGGACAACTACGACAAGAATATCGTGTGGGAACACTCTAACTCACAGTTAGCAGCTAGCTTACAAGCTAACGCAAAAGAGCGTGGCTTGCCTCTAACGCTGCCTGTGGGTGACTTTGACGATATTACGGGTATTGCGACTTCTGATTTGTGGGGTAGCTTTGTTACGCCAATCAGTAAAGCGAGTCAGCGTTATCCTGTTGATGCTGTGTTGGTGATAAAGGCTCAATCTTCAGGCCTACGTTGGGCTCTATACGATCAAAAGCCAAGTCAATTGACGAGTGCACCAACATCGCCTGTAAGTGGTTCACTATCGGGTAACAGCGACACGACTTCTAAGAAGTTAGTTGACCAAATCAGTAACTACTACGCAGGAAAAAGTGCTGTGACGGTAGCGAGTGAGTCATCAGAATCGATTTTAACGCAGTTTATTAGCCTGAATAATGCTCAAGACTTCTTCCAGTTAGAGAACGCACTTAAGCGTCTAAACTCGGTGGCAAGCCTAGATATTCTGAAGATTCAGAACAACGAAGTCACTTTCCGAATTCACTTATTGTCGACTCAACAAGAGTTTGAGCAAGAAGTAGCAAGTATTCGCCAAGTTGCGAAGGTTGAAGAATCTTACATTGAGCCTGAAGTGAGCCCTGAATTTGAAACTCAAGACAACACAATGTCTGTAGGTGATGATTCAACAGACGCTGCTGAAGTCGTTGGTGACGAAACTGACTCAGGCGTACAAGTGATTAAGGGCAACGAGGTATCTGAGGATGCTGAGCTAACGAATACGCCTGACGCAACGTTAGAGGATTCTAGTACAGAAGATCTAACCATCACTGCGCCAGTACATGCTAAGCCAAGCTTGGTATACGAGTGGGTTCGCTCATAATTGTCAGCTGACATGACTGATTGAAATGAAAACTTGAAAAAAGCCCTGCAAGAGCAATCTCGCAGGGCTTTTTGTTTGTAAGCGGTCAGTTTAAAAGCATGGGCTCAATATTATTGCTCGAACTTAGCTTTTTCTCTCTTTTCTACTTCAGAAAGACGCTTCAACTTGATGCCTAACTCTTTGGCTCTAAAGCGAGTAAATAAGATATTGCCCGCGAAACCTAGAGTCGTCAGAAGCAGTTCTACAGCCGCTAATAAACGTTCGCCATCGTCTACATACAAGATAGTTAATGCGTGTAGGAAATAGAGCATCAAGACGAAATTTGCCCATGCGTGCGTATAAGGTTTTCCTGCTAAAATGCCCGGTAATGGCAATAACAGCGGGATAGCCCAAGCAATCGCCAGTGTGACATTACTGAGATGAGGGTGCGGTGAAAGCGTCATCTGCCAAGCCACCACCCAGAATAAAAGCGACAAGTTGCCCGCTAAAGCAAGGTAGCGAAATAGCTTGGTTTTGGGAGACATAGCCTTCTCTGGCATATACATCATTGAGAAATTCCCTTCTGATTTATTGCGATGCGCGCTAGGCGTTTACCTAGGTTTTGCGCCAACTCAATCTCTTCTTTGCTAAGTGAAGCGCTCTCTCCAGTACTGCTTGCACCATAAGGCGTACCACCAGTTTGAGTGGTGTGCAGCGCCGGTTCTGAGTAGGGGATGCCCACGACTAACATGCCGTGATGAAGCAGGGGCAACATCATGCTTTGTTGTGTTGTCTCTTGACCACCATGCAATGATGAAGAAGAGGTAAATACACAACCTGGCTTATCGATGAGATCACCATTGATCCACATTGATGTCGTGCTATCCCAAAAGTGCTTCATTGGCCCGGCCATGTTACCAAACCAAACCGGACTGCCTAGCGCCAAACCATCACAAGATCGAAGCTCTTGTAACGAGGCAATAGGATCGGTTGGTTGATAGCGTGAATCAGGCTGCTCTTCTACCGTGTACACGTCGTTCACCGTTCTTAACATGGCTTCACAGTTTGGGATAGACTCAACCCCTCGTGCAATCTGCCTTGCTAGAGCTTGTGTGTTGCCGTGGCGACTGTAATAAAGAACAAGAATGTTAATGCTCATATTGGATTACAGAATCTCTAGCACTTGCTCTGGTGGACGACCAATTTTTGCTTTGTTGTTCGCGACAACGACTGGGCGCTCAAACAGTTTTGGATTGGTTGCCATCGCGGCGAAAAGATCTTCATCAGTAACTGAAGCATCGCCAAGGTTTGCTTCTTTGTAGTCCGCTTCTTTGGTGCGCATCATGTCGCGAACACTGTCAAAACCAAGCTGAGTGAACAGTACTTTCAGCTGTTCAACTGTTAACGGAGTCTCCAGGTATTTGATGACCTCTGGCTGTACGCCGTTTTCCTGAAGCACTTCTAGAGTTTGACGGCTCTTTGAGCAGCGTGGGTTATGATAAATCACGACAGACATGGTTCTTCCTCATTATTATTTTTGATTTAGTTGTTTAGCTGAAGCCACCAGGGGTGACTTCTTTTTTGTGTAACGTTGAGCTTTCTTTTTATTCTGGTAACGAGCTGTTACCAGTAAACACTCTATTGTAGCGACAAGAAGCGCTCTCGTTGAATCATTAGCTGATCAATTCGAGCGTCGTAGCGTGCTTGTTTTAGGCTTCCTAATTCTGCGATTTGGCTTGCTTGCGTGTAGTACTGAATCGCTTTGTTCCAGTTGGCTTGCAGTGCCAAAATTTCTGCACGAGCAGCCAGTTCTTCGTCGCTATTACCAAGGCTCGTATTTACTTTTGAAAGTAAGTGCCAGCCATTGGTGTCATTCGGGTTATCGTGCGTGTAACGCTGCAATACGCGAACCGCTTCTTGAAGATCTTCATTTTCAATCAGTGCGTTGGCGTAGTTAATGGTCAGAACCGGGTTGTTTGGTTGACGAACCAGTGCCGATTTAAGTTCTTTAATCGCAATCTCAGGCTGCTTCTTCTCGATGTGCAGATCCGAAATAGCATCTAGATAAAATAGGTTGGTTGGATCGCTGTTAATCAGCTTGTTCAGGATGGGCTCTGCTTTGTCTAATTTTTTAGAGTCTAGGTAAACCAGTGCTTGGCCATATTCTAATGACGGAACCAAAGCTTTAGGGGCTTTCTTTAGCTGACGCTCAAACCAATCAAGAGCAGCATCATTATTAATGCCAGCATAGCGCGCAACAATGCGGGCTCTTGCTAGGTGGTAGTCCAGAGAGGGAGCCAGTTTCAGTGGCGGGTAACTACGAGCACGAGCACGTGAATCGGTAATTCGGTCTTCTGGTAATGGGTGAGTCAGTAGCATTGGCGGTGGTGTGCTCGCATAGCGATATTCATCAGCTAAACGGCCAAAGAAACGTGGCATCGCATTCACATCAAACCCAGCTTTTGCTAGCGTGTTGATACCAAAGCGGTCGGCTTCTTTTTCATTACTACGGGTGTAGTTGATTTGGCTTTGCATATTACCCGCAGTCGTTGCCGTTAGGGCTGCAATGCCGGCTTCAGGAGCTGCAATTGCCAGTAATACAGAGGCTGCTAGCGCTGCAATGGTTGCTGGAGAGCGGCGCGCTTGGTCTTCCATACTACGCGCTAAGTGACGTTGGGTTACGTGCGCGATTTCGTGCGCTAATACAGAAGCTAATTCACTTTCAGATTGTGCATGCAGGAATAGACCTGAGTGCAAAGCAACATAACCACCAAAGAAAGCAAAGGCGTTGATGTTGCGGTCACGGATCATAAAGAACTGGAAAGGTGTCTTTACATCATTTGCGTTCGCGACCAGACGATGGCCAAGAGTATCAATATATAGATTTAGAACTGGGTCGTTTACGATAGGCTGGCTACTTCTGATGATGCGCATGTAGGCATCACCATAGATAAGCTCTTGGTCGATAGTGAGTGTGCCGCCAGCAGCGGTACCGATATCTGGTAGCTCCAAACTATTGGTATTCGCCATAGTTGGGGTGCTTAATGTAGCTGCGATGCATAAGCAAGCAATTGAGCGAGCGCGTTTAAACATATTAGTCAGTAATACTCCGTTTCTTCTGACAGTAAGACAAGTGCAATGGAAATTGGTTCTTTATCTGATTTAACCTTTGCCAAGTGCGTGCGCTATCATGAAGGAGGATGAATGAATGATGGCGCGTTTTCAAAAACAGATTACAATACGACCCTTATAATAAGCATCGAGCTCAAGAATGACACCTAATATTCTAGATTTACGCCAAGAGCGCTGTCCAATGGCGCTATTATTAGCCAAGCGTCACAGTGTAAAGTTAGAAGTAGGGCAGTCATTGTCAATTTATGTGTCTGATAACAGTTCGATGAAAGATATTGTTACTTATTTGTCTAAGCAAGCCTATGACGTCA
Organism: Vibrio sp. 10N.261.52.C2; assembly: GCF_041471425.1. Lineage (NCBI taxonomy): Bacteria > Pseudomonadati > Pseudomonadota > Gammaproteobacteria > Vibrionales > Vibrionaceae > Vibrio > Vibrio sp. 10N.261.52.C2. Next base: position 9,067 of record NZ_JBFROH010000034.1, read on the forward strand.
TCACTGAGGTTTGCTCTAATTACCATCATCTCCTCGTCACTAAAAAGGAATTGCAGTCAGATGCTTGAAATGGTCAATCGTTGGTATAAACGACGTTTCTCTGATCCCCATGCTGTCAGTTTGGTTGCCATCATTCTCTTCGGCTTTATTACGATCTACTTCTTTGGTCACCTAATTGCGCCACTCTTGGTTGCGATTGTGTTGGCTTATTTGCTTGAGTGGCCTGTTACCCAACTTCAAAGACTCGGTGTTCCAAGAACGCCTTCGGTGATGTTGGTGATCATGATGTTCTTTAGCGTGATGCTACTTGCGATCTTTGGCTTGGTACCAACCATTTGGCAACAAGTGGGCAATCTAATTAATGATATCCCAAGCATGTATGGCAGCTTGCAAAACTTCATTGCGACGATTCCTGAACGCTATCCAGAATTAGCTAACCTGCAGATCGTTGAGTCCATTATGTCTAACGCCAAGAACAAAGCGTTAGGTTTTGGTGAAAGTGTTGTCAAAGGTTCTCTTGCTTCTCTTGTGAGCTTAGCGACCTTAGCGGTTTACTTGATTCTTGTACCACTGCTTATTTTCTTCTTGTTAAAAGACAAAGAAGAGATGATCAGAATGGCGAGCGGTGTACTTCCTCGAAATCGTCGTTTAGCGACCAAAGTATGGGAAGAGATGAACCAGCAAATCTCGAACTATATTCGCGGTAAAGTCTTAGAGATTTTAATCGTTGGTGGTGTCAGCTACGTAACCTTCGCGATTCTGGATCTGCGTTATTCAGTCTTGTTGGCTGTCGCGGTTGGTTTCTCAGTACTGATTCCTTATATCGGCGCGGCGGCTGTGACTGTTCCAGTAGCGATTGTTGGCTTGTTCCAGTGGGGATTAGAGCCTCAGTTTTACTGGTTGCTTCTCGCTTACGGTATTATCCAAGCGCTAGATGGTAACGTGCTCGTTCCTGTTCTTTTCTCTGAAGCGGTGAACCTGCACCCAGTGGCCATTATTGTTGCCGTGTTAGTGTTTGGTGGACTGTGGGGATTCTGGGGCGTGTTCTTTGCTATCCCGTTGGCAACGTTAGTTAAGGCGGTTTGGAATGCCTTACCGAGTCACGCATTAGACGATGACCCCGAACATCAAAAGTAATTGATCTTGTTATAGAAAAAGGCCGAACATCCATGATGTTCGGCCTTTTTGCTCTTAGCTTAATCATTAGCTTAATGAGTGTTGCTATTGCCTTAGAAAGTGATGAATCTAAGTCATTAACTCACTCAAATCGCCCTTAAGCTTCTTGATTGAAGTAATCTAGAACCACTTCGTGGTGAGTCTTAGTCTTGAACTTGTTGAAGACATGTTCAATCTGACCTTCTTCATCAATTAGGAAGCTAATACGGTGCAGACCGTCGTAGATTTTACCCATGAATTTTTTCTCGCCCCAAACGCCAAACTGTTCAGCAACGCTGTGGTCTTCATCAGATAGCAGGGTGAAGTTTAGAGATTTCTTCTCAACGAAGTTTGGTAGACGTTTTACTGGGTCAACACTCACACCTAGAACAACCACGTTTAGGTCATCAAGCTGTGTTTTGATATCACGCAGGCCTTCCGCTTGCACAATACAACCTGGAGTCATTGCTTTAGGGTAAAAATAGAAAAGTACTTTTTTACCTTTGAAGTCACCAAGAGATACGATATTGCCATCTTGATCTGGAAGAGAAAAAGCAGGTGCTGGAACACCAGCCGTTAGCGTATTCATGACATTTCCTTTTTAAAGACTGTTTTTGATAAAGTTGAGCGAGCCTTGGACTGATAGGCTCTGACACAGCGAATCGAATTCTTCTTGTAGCTGCATCAAGTTACATTCTGATTGCACAGAAGCGGTAATAGAGATATGGAATTGGTCGTTGTTGAGTTGAACCTTAGATTTATTGATGGTTCGTGCACTTAACGAATCGAGGCCGATGTTTCGGTCTGCGAAGAACTGGGTAAACTGCTCAGTAAGTCCGATTTTATCGTCTGACTCAACGAACACCTCTACTGTGTAAGAGTTCTCAATAACATCATGAGTTGAGGTTCGCTTCATAATCGTAATCAAGTCGTGCTCTTGTCCAAGCAAGGGCAAGGTGGTTTCAACGCGGGTAATGTTGTTTGCCTTTCCAGACAGCAGCATGATAAGCGTAAATTCTTCGCCAAACAGGGCGATACGGCTATCAATAATGTTACAGCCTGATTGGGTGACTAAATGAACCACTTGGTTGCATACACCTGGGCGATCAGTGCCCACAGCTGTGATTACTAGATGTTGAGTCATAAAATCACGTCTCTTTATATTCCATTGATTCATGCATGTTAGCACAGTTAGCTCGTGGAATAAGCGTGCGTGCGGGGCTTTTTATGTGCGACCTTGCTTCGAACATGCAACCAATGATAAGAATATCGAGCGCGTTAAAAAATGAGATAGAGCGATGAGAGCACAGCTTACTTGTTACTGACATCCAGTGATGTGCTATCCGCTAGATTGAGTGCAGGTTACCCAAATTCTAGGTAGAACGCCGTTAGAAGTCGTTTTACCTCAAACATACGACAATATTTAATGCAGATGTTGCCGGTAAGCCACTTTAATGTCTTGTGTTTATTGATTGGCTTACAGTAACATGCAAAAAGAATAAATTAAGGGAGATAGACATGTTTTCAGGAAGTATCGTTGCGCTAGTTACGCCATTTAATACAGATGGTGAAGTGGATTTCGACAGCCTTAAAAAGTTAGTTGAGCACCATATTGCTGCAGGTAGTGATGGTCTGGTTGCGGTTGGCACAACAGGTGAGTCTTCAACACTCACTATTGAAGAGCATGTCAAAGTCGTCAACAAGATCGTTGAATTTGCTGATGGTCGTATTCCCGTTATCGCTGGTACAGGTGCAAATGCAACTCATGAATCTGTTCTATTCAGCCGTTTGTTGAATGGTTCTGGTATTGCTGGTTGCCTGAGCGTAACGCCTTACTACAACAAACCGACTCAAGAAGGTTTGTACCAACACTACAAAGCGATTGCTGAAGTCAGTGACGTTCCACAAATTCTATACAATGTTCCAGGTCGTACTGCGGTAGACTTGTTGCCAGAAACGGTTGCTCGTCTTGCTGAGATCGAAAACATCGTTGCACTGAAAGATGCGACGGGTGATCTCGACAGAATTGCAATTCACCGTGAACTTTGTGGCGAAGACTTTATCTTACTAAGTGGTGATGACTTAACAGGCCTAGAATTTGTTAAGCGTGGTGGCGATGGCGTGATCTCTGTAACGAACAATGTTGCAGCCGCTGATATGGCAACCATGTTCAAGTTAGCAAAAGAAGGTAAGTTTGAAGAAGCGGAAGCGATCAATGAGCGTTTGATGCCTCTACATAAGAATTTGTTCGTTGAGTCTAACCCTATTCCCGTAAAATGGGCGGTTCATAAAATGGGTCTGATTGCTGAAGGTGGCTTACGTCTACCGCTGACTGAACTGTCAGAGCCAGCTCAACCTGTTGTTGCTCAAGCAATGACTGAAGCGTGCATTTACTAAAACGTATGAAGTGATGCCGAAGCGAACCTTCGGCATTTAGGAGTATAAATGAAGTATTCTCACCAGCTAGTGATTGGGTCACTGGCTGTTTTCGTTCTTACAGCATGTTCTGGCAACCCGACTCAACGTCGCCAAGCCAAAGATGATTTCGAATACTTAGAAACACCTGAGTTTTCACAATGGCAATTGCCTGTAGATGCTCAGCCTCAGTTCTACCCAAATTTTGACATCCCAAGCGGTGAATTCAGTGGTGGTACTGGTCGTGAAGTGGATATTCGTCCACCGCAACAGGTTCTTGAACTGATCCCGGGTGCTCGTGCTGAGCGTCAAAACGGTGAAGTGACACTATGGCTTCTTCGCGCAGAAGAGGCAGACCGCGTGTGGCAAACGGCTGTAGATATGCTGGCTCAACGTGGTATTGGTATTCGTGAGCAATCAGAGAATGAGATTGAGACCGATTGGGTAACTTGGGTTTCTGAAGATGAAGACGTAGAGATTGGTAGTCGTTACTCTATCTCTCGCTTCCAAGCAAACAACCGTCATGGCTTCAAGATTAATCTGATTGATTGGCGTGAAGGTACTGAAGAGAAAACAGTAACGGCAACCAATAAAGAGCGTTACAACGCGTTCCTGACCAACCTAGTTATGGCTAAGTACGATGAAAACCTTCGTGCTGAAGCGGCGCTGAAAGCGCAAGAGTTGGTGAAGCGTATTCCAATTTCAATGGGTGCTGACCGTAGTGGTTTCCCTGTGATTATTGCTCGTACGCCATACAATGTATTCTGGCAGCGTCTGCCTAACTTGTTGCCTGAAATGGGCTTTGAGCTTGAAGAACGCAATCAATCTCAGGGTACGGTGAAGGCGAAGTACGCAGCACCAGATGATGAGTTCTGGGAAGAAATTGGCCTACAGCCTATCGACTTAGCGCCAGGCACTTACAACTTCCTATTTGGTGACCTTGGCAACCGTACGTCAATCAACGTAACGGATGCATCAGGTAAGCCAGTAGAAGAAGAGCTGCTTAAGTCTATGGTTCCGGTATTAGCGCATATTGCTGACCAAACCAAAGATGACAAAGAAGCGAAAGCTGAGTAGTCATTCAAGCCGTCACAAGCTGAGTTAAATCAGCCTTGTGATTAGCAAAAGCAAATAAAAAAGAGGACACACTGTTTATATATAGTA
>NZ_JBFROH010000035.1:0-139962 GCF_041471425.1 Vibrio sp. 10N.261.52.C2
TCTTAAGTGAACGGCATTACCCATACGTTGGGGCTTTTTGTTGCTTGCTCTACGGATTAAGTTGGGTCGAAGAGCTATTCTGATGGCAAATTTTGTTTCAATTCCAGAAGCATTCGGTAGGCACTTTCTCCTGACATCTCATACGGGTTGAACTGGTCTGATGTTGAAAACTGTAAATTAACCAGTTCAGTTAGGCTAGATTGTGGAATGTCACCCATAGACCAATCACCAAACTGCCTACAATCGATTTCTTTGAAATATAAAATCATGACGTTTTTGTGTCGCGTGTCATTCAAGATATGATTGTAAGTATGGTTCACTGTGGTTCTCGAACCTTCAATACATTGCAGGAAATACTTATCATTGTGGCTTAGAAGGCCTGTTAAATGGCTTTGCTTATTGCGGTCGTGTGAAATCTGAAGAATGTCGTTCAAAGCCTGAGAATCGCAACTTTCACAGAGCGTACTGACATAAATTAACCGAGTTAGGAACATAGGCATCATTTCGAATTTTTTTTCAAAGGGTATTAATAAATATAAGCCAAGATCATGGAATTGCGAGTTATTGATTTAATTGTCACTCGGTGGCTTTTGGAAGAGAAGAGGGTGGGGATGAAGTAGAAAAGGGCAGGTTGCAAGATACGCTAAAATGACTCGAATGTTGGCCATTCAATTATTTTAGCGACCTGCTTGTGAGCTCGTTAGTTGTTTAGAGTTGAAATCGATTCAACGTTAGAAGAGGAATCAAATCGAACGTTGACCAACACATTTTCACGTTCGAAAGTCACATCATCAAAGTCAGTCGTTGCGATCTTAAATCCATTTCTTGCGAATAAACTCGTCACCGTTGTTCGTTGTTTCTGTTCCATACCGCATGTCAGTAGTTCGTTCATCGTGATCTTCATTAGGTAACCGTGTGCATAGTGTAAGCGTACAGACTCTACATTATGAGATCAATTGCTTAATGGATAAGCTATATTGATATGTTCAATTGAGTGATTCAGGTATTTAAAAGCCGGATGGATAGTGGGCAAGGGAGTTATGCGACCTATGACAAGTGGAGCGTTATGTGACCGTGGTTCAGCATTCCTAGAGCGTGAGATTCATTGCAAAAATCTCTTTGAAATAAGTAGTTACAAAGCAGGGTGAACCATGCCCGCCGTTTAGTATGTTCGGTCGATTATCGGAATCACTATCGGCCTATATCTAACTTAACTAAAGTACATCGATTTACGATGAGTCGACTCCTCAATAAACCTTCTTTTATCTAAATTTTGTATGCTAAGTGATGTTGTTATAATTGTTATTAATTGCATAGGCTTGATTTTAATATTAGTTTGATTTATAAAATAAGCACTCGTTCATTAACTTCATGATTACATTAGTTTTTACTAACCTTTAATAACATGGAGAAAGGCGATGAAAAAGAATCAAACACGCAACAGGTTAGCGAATTTAGTGCGACTTCGTAGGTCATACAAAGCATCAGATTTTCTGGTGAGCTCTAACGAACTCCGAGTTAAGAAAGATGTGTATAGCTTACGTAAAATCAAACAGTTAGAAATTCGTCAATTGGGTCTTAAAGAAAACGCAATCAATATTGTTTCGTTGGCTTTAGTTCTCTCGGCTGCGACTTGGGCATTTGTTCCTCAGTTCGGTTTACCGATGCTTGCACTGACCTTTATCTTGGCGTTTGTTACATGGCGAAGATATGAGTTGCGTGCAGAGTTTAAAGGGGCCGATGAAACTGGCGACCATTGGGTTTCCGTGGCGCGCGGTTGTACTCGAGAAGAGTTCAAAGTATTGAAAAACGTTGAATTGGCTTTACGCGATCAGCTGTCTTAGTGGCTAGATCTGTTAAGGTTAAGGTCTTATAAGCGTTAAGCTCCCATAATCAACAAGGCTCGTCATTGTATGGCGAGCTTTTTATTTTCTGAAAAACACAGGTAGTGCAGGTTACTTTGAGAGGCCAATGCTTATATGTGTAATGGGGGTTGATATGAATCTTAAGTCACGGCGTTTTTGATGCTCTTTGTGGTTTTGAATATAGGGAGAGGGTGGAAATGAATACACGAGTCAGTGAGAGTTCTTTTAAAAGGCTCATCCAGTTAGTTGGTTGTGTTTTGATTATAGTGTTGAGCAATAGTCGACTCTCCAATGCTCAAAGCATCGAGTTTCCTACTTGTGTACAGAGCGAGGTTTTGAATACAGAAATCCACCTTTATGTTGATGAATCGGTGTTAGATGAATATTCCAAAGCATTTATAGCCTCTAAAATAGCGACATGGGAAAGCTATTCGAATCTGGTGTTAAAAAACTCCTGCGTCCCTATGACGAGAAAAGTCACTAAGGTGACTTATACGTCTGAAATCGACAGCCTTTGGTTTCAAGATTTGGGCGCAGCAGAGAGGTTATTAAAACTCTCGATGGAAGAACCGATTCCAGAAACAACAGAAGACGGCGTCCCCATTTTTACTGGGATAGTATTTTCTAATTATAATTTTAGCTTTGAGTCTGATTATTGTGGTATGTCTTCTTCGGTATCCTACTTTTTTTCTTTAGCGATAAACTGCCCTGATTACTTAATGGAGCATGAAATTGGCCATTTAAGTGGTGCTAATCATGACTATAAAACGTTATTGAAAGATTTTGATAGTATAGAAAGTTACATTTCTGGAACGTATCCAAGAGCTCCTCAATATTCCTTCGGTACAATTTGTGCTGACAGAGGCACAGTGATGTCTTATGAGCGAGATGTTATACCTGCATATTCCAGCCCGGACATCAGAGTAGATGGCACAAAGTGCGGGGATAGCAAATACCACAATAATGCGAGAGTGCTTAGAGAGTTCGCACAAGCTTATTTAACCCCATGATTGCCTAGCTGCTAGATTGGTAGTCATCCGATTTAGTTACTTTATTATTAATGGTTATTATGAGATTAATGACTGCTGTGGTCGCGACTAATCCCTCTAGAACTTAGACCAAGAACCATACCTAAGCACCAAACCAAGGAGAGAAAATGCAGGTAAGTATTAGGCCCGCCATGCCAAGCGAATTGGCAGCCATTTATTCCTTGGTTATCTCAAACGATGAGTGGACGAAGTTTAACGGCCCTTATTTTCCATACTCACCGCCATCACTAGAAGAGTTTGAAAGCCGTTCGTTTCAACGGTTACTCAATGGATCCGACTTACAGTTGGTGGTTGTAGACGATGTGCCTGTAGGAACCGTCAGTTGTTATTGGGAGTGTGAAGAGACACGTTGGCTTGAAGTCGGAGTAGTCATTTATAACTCCGACTATTGGGGGAAGGGTATTGCTGCGTTAGCTCTTCCTCTTTGGGTATCTTACCTATTCGAAAACAAGCAGATAGAGCGTGTCGGTTTAACCACTTGGTCGGGTAATCCGCGGATGATGTTACTAGCCCTCAAATTAGGCTTCCAGCAAGAAGCTAGGCTAAGAAAAGTGCGTTATTACCAAGGCGAGTATTATGACTCGATTAAGTATGGTCTATTGCGTTCTGAGTGGCTGGAAAGCAAATAGCCATAATTTGAGTTAGCTTGTTGTTTTATTGAACTTTATAAGTCGTGTAGTTCAAAGTGGTCACTTGTGATCTTTAAATCTAAGACGGGCGTATTTCTTCCAGTTTATAAAGGAAGAGTATGCATGATGCTGTCTAAAGAGAATGAATCAAGAATTATCGAAATGGCGTGGGAAGACCGAACGCCATTTGAGGCAATAGAGCACCAATTTGGTTTAAATGAATCGCAAGTGATTCGTTTTATGCGTAGCCATCTCAAGCTTGGCAGTTTTAAGCTGTGGCGCTCACGTGTTTCTGGGCGCTCGACCAAGCATGTAAAACTGCGCAGTTCGGACGTTTCGAGAGGTTATTGTCCGACTCAGTACAAGCATCGTTAAAAGAGGGGATGCCCAGCCAGTATCCCAAATCAACACACAGATATGGGAAATGAAAGGAATGAAACAATTTTTCGCTCTACTTATAGTGCTGCTTAGCTTCGGCATCAGTCATGTTCAAGCGAATGATACGCGACTTAAGCAAGCTTACGAAAATCACCAAAGCGACGTTCAGGTGCGCGGATCGGGTACGGTGTATCGAGTACTTCCTGATGATAATAAAGGTTCTCGACATCAGAAATTCATTTTGCGACTCGATAGCGGACAAACCTTGTTAGTCGCACATAATATTGACTTAGCGCCTCGTGTTCAGGGACTGGCAAAGGGCGATCGAGTTGAATTTTATGGTGAATATGAATGGAACAAGAAAGGTGGCGTAATGCACTGGACGCACAAAGACCCTCGTAATCATCACACTCATGGTTGGTTGAAGCATAACGGGAAAGTATACGAGTAAACACCTCCGAGACTTTTCCTTTCAAGGCTATAAGATAAAAAGGAATTTTGATGTTTAAGCTGGAAACTGACAGGTTGATTCTTCGAGATATGAGTCTCGAAGACGAGTGTGCCTTTGTTGCGATGTCTCAAGACGCTAAGTATCAGCGTTTCTATGATGAAAGTGATTGTGAACCTAACAAATATCGAGAGCTAACCCAGTTGTTTGTTGCACAGGCTTTGGAAGTACCACGCCAGTCCTATCAGCTAGCGGTTGAAAGCAAAGATTCGGGGAAGTTTATTGGAACCGTTTGTTTACGTCTTGAACGCGATAAACAAGCTTCAATGGGCTGTGCTTTCTCAAGGGAAATTCAGGGAAAAGGGCTTTCTATAGAAGCTTCTGAAGCCCTCGCTGATTTTGGTTTCTCAGAGTTAGGCATACACCGTATCTACGCTGAAACCATCAGCAAGAACTTGGCTGCGATTAAATTATGTAAGTCACTAGGAATGAAACAAGAAGCGTGTTTTAAAGATCATCGATTCTTCAAAGGTCAATGGTGGGATACAGTTGTGTTGGCGGTTCTACGTTCTGATTGGAAAAAGGCTTAGTGATGGAAAGTGGTATGCAGAAGCTAGATAGAGGGCTCGATAGAGAAGGGTTCATTCAAAATCTTTATTCGCCAAAGAACATTGCGCCTGAATTTCAAGACGTGGTGTCAGCAGTCGTTGATTCGTTGCTAAGAGAACTTCCAAGTCAAGTTGATGGTATCTACTTGTATGGAAGCGTGCCTAGAGGAACGGCCATTGTTGGTCGCTCTGATTTGGATGTTTCTATCGTACTCGCTACGCCTGTTGGTCAGAGAGAAAAGGAAGTATTTAACCTACTTTCCGACACCATACCCCAAACCTATCCGCAAGTGACCAAGCTTGATATCGATCCTGGCTTCCTGCGGGATGTTCTGCAACCCAACGAAGAATTCCATTGGCAGTTTTGGCTCAAGCATTGTTGCTGTTGTATTTGGGGGAATGATCTATCTATAAAGTTTCCACGATATAAGCCCAGCAATGAAATAGCCCAAGCTCTTAATGGCGATTTATCGACTTTTCTTAAGCAAATGCCCTCGAGTTTCAAAACAATGACTGATGCGGATATCGTTAAGGTAATTGGTAAAAAGTTAGTGCGAGCGGCGTATTATTTTGTGGCTGAGCAAGACGGCAGTTGGTACACCAATCTGAGCCAGTGCGCTGCAGTCGCCAAGCGCTATTACTCCAATCAAAGCGACGATATTGAGCTAGCTCATCAATACGCTCTCGGAAATTTGATATCTAAAACAGAAGCTTTTGAATTGTATGAAAGGCTGAGTAAAAAGCTTGTTGTAAATTAAGCATTAACACAAGCTAGAACAACAAACTTAACTACCTTTGTAACGGCTTTAGGAAAATTAGATGGATGTCCACGAGTGTGTTTCTTTTATCATGCTGAAGGAATCGCAGGTATTACTAGAAAAGCGTAGTGAGTCTAGGGAGACCGATCCCGGTTTAATCACTATACCTGGCGGCCATATTGAACACGGTGAAAACCAGGTTCAGGCGCTGTTTCGTGAACTTGATGAAGAGCTTAATGTTGTTCCGATTGATTACCAATACTTGTGTTCGCTTTACCATCCTACGAAGGAACTTCAGTTGATTCATTATTTTATCGTGAGTGACTGGAAAGGAGATATCACCGCTCAAGAGACTGATGATGTTAAGTGGTATTCACTAGGTTCAGCTCCTGTTGGTATAGCAGCCGATGGTATTGCTTTGAAAGAAGTAGAGCGCGTGGGTAGGTATCTTTAGTTTGGATTCGATAAGATGTTTTGGACGTTTTTTGAGGGCTCAAAAACGGTGAAACCCCGATGTTGGTAGTGTTAAGAACGATAGTATAAAAACTGAATATATTCCAATATGTTATCTAACTAATTCTGATAATTCTCCTTAGAAAAAATGCAAATTTTATTAACTTAACTCATTGATTTAATTATCGCGGTTTGAGTTATTATCACTGTATTTTGCAAAAAGAGTAAACAGCAAAAAATGGAAAATCGAGACAATAATTCCCTACTGTGTTGTTTAGAGTTCTCTGGTTGTGACTACCTTTGATGGACCATATTATAATGTGGTGGTGTCGATCTTCTGCCGAGTACCTGATTCCAAATATAACAAATTGCGTAGTAATAGGCGGTTTTAGTTGAGGGAGCCAACTCGCTCTTGCTCCTCCAAAACTCAGCCACTTGCTTACGTCCAATTTGGCCGATAGATTTGATGGCTGGGTTGTGCCTCTGAACATGGCGACAGAAGCTGCTCATTTTCTCTGCCTGATTCTTACGGTTCTTTTTGCCCCCTGTCCTTAAGTATAGATGTATAGCTCGATTTAACTCATATTCCATTCTAGTCATGATTTACCCCAGATATGCATTTGTTATGTCGGTTCGATGATGGCCAAGTTCTTCAGCAACAGAAAGTCTTGCCGCATTGTCAAAAGCTTTAGCTTGCTCAACTGTGCATCCCACTTTATTGGCGATGTATTGGTGGTGTGAAGAACCATGCTTATAACCCGACTCCACAACTGATTTTATTCCTGCTACTGCGGTTTGTTGTTGCATGTGGTTGGTGTAACTGTTTTGCGCATAGGCGTGTCGCTCACCATGTGATTTATAATCAAGTTTTCCAAACTCTCGATAGGATTGAGATTGGAACTGTATATAGCTTTGATCTGCAGGGATCATGGAGTGATGATGTCCCTGAATGACACTGGCATTCTGAAGTGCATCAAGTTGATTTTGGGATACGATTGGTACTGTCCGTGCTTGACCGCCTTTCGTTCCGTCTGTGACAGAAATGCTCTGCTTTATAACGGCTTCTTTTAGCATGGCTGCGGGGTTACCTTTACAAGCCTCTTCGAATCTCAAGCCTAATGACCTTTGCATTTCACTGATAGCAGAGAGCCTGTCAGAAAGCTGTGATGTAATTTTGTTATGTTGTTCTTGGGAAATAGCTCGATTTTCCGTAGTTATGCCAGAACGATTTGGAAGGCCAGCTTCCGATGCTGTAACCCTAAGAGATGAATCCCCAATAGCCTGACTAAGAACGGAGTTGACGGCAGACAAGTATTCATGAGCTGTCTTGATACTGATTGAGCCGTTATCAATTTTCGAATCTAATTCTTGAGCGTATTGCGATACATGCTCTTTCGTTATCGCTCGCATATCCTTGACACCATGATGGTCTTTGATAAATGTCGAGAACTGTGTAAATCGAGTTGTTTGGTCTGCTACGGTTTTGAACCCGATTTGACCGGCATTAAATTTTTCATAAAGCGCATTCTTAGCCGCTTGATTTATATCTCGAGATCTTAGGCCACAGTTTCTGGCATTAGGGTTTTCTCTGTCCATCCTAGATGTGGGGAACCTTGTTAGACTCATACTTTCCTCTCAGTTTCTTTCAGTTATAGGCTCTGCAAGCAGCGAATAGTGTTAAGTGTTTATGCGCGTTTAAAATGTCGCACGTCATTAGCAGAGGTTGGGAAGATAAGAAGCGATCCCAGCGCTTACGCTGTTGAAGCTGACTTGGCAAAAGTTAGTGCTCAAAGGCATTTACATAGAGTGGGCGAAGACGCCACAGATTAGTGGGAGAGAACAATCTATGTTTACTTTGAGGTTGGCCTTAGCGTTCGGCTAGAGGTTTTGTCCGTTCAATTCAGGCTGCTTGGTGGCTGCTGTCACGTACAAGTGAGTGGAATGATCACGAGTTCCGGCAGTAACTGATGGATTGGTTCGATGCATTTCATGCATTTTCATGATTTCGAATACCTCTCAATACCTTTGTCAGGCTAGAGATACCAATGGATCTGTTATCGGATGCAGTCTCCGTCTATTTTTGTCTGCCGTCTAAAATAGACGGAGACTTTAGCGGTCCTTTTCGCAATACAGATAATAAATCTTGAGTAATGGAGTCGTACTCCAAGGGTTGAAAGCGAACTTTCATTTGAGTTTGTGAGTAATACATACTCTGTTGGGGCATCAAATTGATGAGAGCATTTCGTACATGCGCTCTAACATGTGAGAGATAATCGCAGCATTAAGAATGCTGATCCTACCTCGTGGTTTACATACAAGGTATCTGTTTCTTCGTAGCCACTTCTCAATTAGGGAACCCAATTTGGCTGTTTAACTGTTGGGATACAATTAAACAGTTCAATACAAAACAGGTTGATTACTTTTGACAGTACCAAGTCAGAGGAGGAGAACGGTTAAAGTATTTTGTTCCAAAGCTTCTTAGTTTGAATCTTTATCCATGGCATTTATTAACTCGAAAGTGCCCAAAAACGCGTTTCATCGATTGAAATTTACATTATTGTTGTTTGTTTTTTGTTCACACCTTGAAAGGTCCTAATGTTGCCCATAGATCGTGAACGAGGAATAACCTCTGTATAATTAAGGATATAGTAATGGGTTTGAAACCAGGTCCAAAACCAATCGCTAAATCGACAGGAAAACCAGATCAACGTCGACGTGACAATAAAAAAACTCCAGGAAATACTCCAAGGTTAAAGCCTAGTAAATCCTCAAAATAAGAAAAGGCCACTTATCAAAGTAGCTTGCTCTCTAATACTGAGCCAGAATTAGCTATGCTGGCTTTTTTACTTAAAGTTTACAATAAAGTTGGGTTAGATTGACGAGAGACAGTTGGCTCTTAGCTGCTCCAAAGTGTTCGAAAATAATTTAGGATAATAACTTTATTGCACATCCTGCACCTGAAACAGCAGTACATTTTATAATCCTTGAGCGTATGTAAATTTGAGCGCTTGATGCTTCTAGTTTTTCTCTGGCTTTACGACTTAGCATCGTACTAATATCATGTATAATATTTAAATTTCAAAGGGTTATATAATATGGCGAAGGTGCTTGAAGAGACGTTTGCAGAAAGCGTACGTAAAGGGAAAATCAAGGCTCCAAATAGTAACCGTTTTACTGCCGAAAAGTGGAACAGAGAGTGGGAGAAGTTTGAGACAGATGCTTCAGAAAGAGACCTGAAGGTTTACAAAGCGGGAATCATCATTGACAGCTTGCTAGGTGAGGTTCGTGGTAAGCTGGCTGAACTCTATTCTAAGGCCCCTAAAACAACTTATGAAAAGCTGATGTTGTCTTATGTGGCTTCCTCTAACCGAACACTAGCTGTTGCGGTTAAAAATATCATAAAAGAAGTGGAAGCTAACGTTCAAGATGCTAATGCTAAAGGAGCTCATGTTCATGCAGCAATGATTGAAGCCAATATGATGGGGGATAAGAAAAGTCTTGGAGAATTGGCTCATGGGGCTGTTGATGGCTTTCAGTTGGCAGTTCGAGTTTGCCTTGGGAAAGTAGAGAAAGGTGAAAAGCTAACAGTTTCTAAAAATCCAATAGATGAAATGTCGTTTGTAATGCAGGAGTCTGGGCTCTCACAACTCTATTGGGGATACCTACATTTGTGGCAATGTGTTCTATGGTCTGATTATGACTTGATTGAGTTAGACGACGAGCACAAAGTCTTCTCTATTCAGCAACCCAAATCAGAATTTGAGGTTTCATTTCTACGTAGCTCGATTAGAAAAGATCGTCTTTCAGGACAGAATACCATGATCGCTTCAACGCCAACGATTCGCTCTAAGTTTCTTGGTGATAAATTCGTCATGATGAAGCGTGAGAACAAAAGGCGAGTGGCTTACGTCGCAAACGTCAAAGATGCAGGGGATAAGCTAATTACATTCAATGCTGAATGGAGAGTTAGAGAGTTAGACCTCCAATCCCATTACCCTGAGAAGTGGTTCACTGACGACTACGATAAAGGTTTCTCTCTTTATGAAAGCTTGAACGTATTCCGTTGTATGATGTTGATGGCGAATACTTTGAAGCATAAATTTCCTGAAGACGATAGCGCATTCACTATTAACAAACTCAAAGAGTTTTGCCCGACAGTTCCAATCTTCTCTTTGAAAAGAGCTTTGTGCGAGGCGACAGGTTTGGCTCCGGCAAAAATAGATAAGATTCTTGAGTTTATGACTATCAAAGCATCGCCTACTAGTGATTTGTGGTGCCAGCCTCTAATTAAGACCAGCAAGAACGAATATGCGATTGTTGTTAGTGCACTGTGCTCTCCTTCTATGTTTAGAGTTTTTGAAAGATGGGTTGATGATTTGGGTATAGACTTTGGGGAAAAGGGGTACACATATGAAGATACCGTTCTAGAAGAGCTGAATGATTCCCTCGAGAAGAACACTCTAATCACCGACTACGATAAGGGAGTTGGTAAAAGAATTAGACTCGATTCAGGCGAGGAAGAATTTGACTTGTTAGCCCGTATTGATGACCTAGTCATTATTGGTGAGGCAAAGTCTATTGTTATTACTGACTCTGAAATATCTAAAGCTCGTGCTGCTAGTATCCTTGAACATGCAGGTCAGCAGGTCACAAGGAAAACAGCGTTTTTGAAAGCCAATTTGCAAGCAATTTTCGAACGTTTGGGCTGGAATTACGACCCTAACGTAGATTACAAATTTGCTCAGTGCATTTTGAATAGCGGGAGGGTTTTTGTTGGTTATGAGTTCGATGGTGTTCCTGTTATTGATGAGAAAATACTGAGAGCATACTTTGCATCTGACAAAGTGAACTTGTTTAGTTTTCCGTCAAGACAAGGAGGAACCAAGACTATTGCTTGGTTCCAGCTCTACAGTAATCTTGATGAGTTGAAATCAAACTTTCAGAGATATGCATGCAATCCACCACAGTTAAATGAAGGTGCGGATTGTTTTGAATACAACGTAAACAAATTTCCGTACATCACGGAAGACTCATACAAGGTAATCAAAAACTACTTGGTTCTTACACAGCGATCACCTATAGAAGTGCTTGAACGAGAGCATCATTTCCCAGTTGTTAAGTCTGATGATTTTGATGCCGAATTTGCTAGTGTAGATGTTGTGATGTGATAGGGAGATTGCAGTGGGAAGCTATGCTGATGTGAATATCGGTGATCATGAGCTCTGGTCTTGGAAAAATTACTACGATCAGTGGTACTTTACCAAGCAAGATCGAGTCAGGGAGGTCTCTAGTGATGATGAATCTAATACTTTCATTGGTTATAAGATTGACGCTAAGGCCCTGACTAGAAGATTGCAGTTAGCAGGGTATGACCTTAATTCAGCACGCCATGATTTCGAAGAAGTGAAGGCTTCTTGGATTTCAGAGATGAAAGAGTCACTTGGATATGGTCACGGTGAAGATAGTGCTTTAAGCCATGAAATTACTGAAAACTTAAAGGTAGTCGAGGCGCATAGCTTCGACGATTGGCTAAGAGTACTGCCTAGAGCGTTAGAACTTTCTCAAAACAGTTTCGAAGATGGTAACTTTGACTCCATAATTCAGATTGAAGGTGAGCCACTATTATCTTTTATGCTTTCAGATTTTTACGGGGTGTACGATGGTAATCAGGGCTTTGCTGGGGCTATGTTTCCTTGTAAGAGAGTCGAAACTTATGCGCTAGTTTTACTCGAAATCTCATCAGATGATGTAGTGTGCACCCTTGACTTAACAGACCTTGTCTCGGGTGGTTGGGTAGATGATTTTGATGACATTGCCCAAGTACAAGTTGGTGAAACGTATTTCTACGGGCTATTGACTGCTTCATTGGATGAGTTGAATACTTTGAGCTCAACTTCTGAGAATGCGGTTCTGCAGAGGATGGTATTTGCTAGTGTTATTACAACGATGGAAGCATACCTATCCGATACCATGAAACGTCATGTGCTAAATCGCGATGCGATAAAGCGAAGGTTCGTAGAGTCTCATACTTCATTTAATAAGAAAATGAACAAAAGTGAAGTCTTCGGATTCTTAGACAACTTAGATAGAACTCTTAATGAAGAGATAGATAGAATCTCCTTTCATAACATAGATATCGTGAAAGATCTCTATAAAAGAGTGTTGCTTTGCGAGTTTCCAGAAGATCACCTATCTAGACTACGTCCTTTGATATTCATAAGGCATGACATTGTTCACCGGAATGGGAAGAAGATTGACGGTAATATCATTAGCGTATCCCAACAAGATGTTGTCGAGCTAATTGAATTAGTCACAAATGTTACTAAAGCTATAGATCTTCAGATAATCGATGGGATGCTGGTTGATTAGGTTTGAGCTAGTACACATAAAATTCGAAATGGATATTCAGATCCGAAAGAGTCAGATTCAACATACTTTTCCTAATTTGTGAGTTAGTTCGAAAGTCTTTTCTCTAGTTCATTTTTGCCCAGAGACCTCATCGACCTGAAGTTTTACTCGTGGCACTTTTCCAGCTAGCTTAGATCTGCGCCAAAATGAGTTGCGATTGCGCCAGCTCACACTTGTTCAAGATCTAAATGGCTTAGTTTTTCTCATAACAATAAAGTGTATATCAGTTTCAGACCTTACCATCCTGACAGGCCGCACGCAGTTGCTACTGACCAAAGAACAAGAAGGAATACGAATGCCTGAATGTAATGAATTAGAATTAAAGCCGATTAACGATCTGCTTGACCTGTCGTTTTTTATACCGGCCTATCAACGTGGCTATCGTTGGTCTAAAAGGCAAGTCACCGAGCTACTCAATGACGTTTATGAGTTTTGTCTGAGCAAAAACAAGACAGAACAAGATTTTTATTGTTTACAACCCGTTGTGGTAAAAGCACGAGGTGAGCAATGGGAGTTGGTAGATGGTCAGCAAAGGTTAACTACTATTCTTATTATTTTGGGTTATTTTAACTCACGATTTTCGGAAGATTTCCGAAAGCAACTTTATTCAATTGAATATGAGACACGACCTGAAAGCAAAGAATACATCGCTACACTTGATGAAAGCCAAAAAGATAAAAATATAGACTTTCACTATATTTTTGAAAGTTATAATGAAATTAGAAATTGGTTTAAAGACAAAATTAACCGTGTAAATGATATTGAATCTGTATTTCTTAATGATGTTAAAGTTATTTGGTATCAGATAAGTGAAACAGAAAATGTTACAGAGGTATTTACTCGACTCAACATGGGCAAGATACCTCTAGTCAATGCCGAGCTAGTAAAAGCATTATTTTTAAAATCGAGTAATTTTGCTCAAGATGTTGATGATTACAAAAGCAAAAAACCGATTCAAGACCTACAACAGTTAAAGATTTCACAGGAGTGGGATGCTATTGAGAAGCGCTTACAAGATGATGCTTTCTGGTACTTCATTAGTAACAAATCCATTACCACAAATCGAATAGAGTTTGTTTTGGATTTGGCATCCAGAAACCTTGATGATAAAGGCATTCTAGACACCGACAAATTGAAAATATTTCTGACGTTCAACCGATTGCTAGGTCTCAATGGTGATAATGATAGGCCTGTCGATGTTGCTCGTGAGTGGCTAAAGATAAAACAGTGTTTTATGACTCTAGAAGAATGGTACAACGACCGTGGGCTATTTCACCTGATTGGCTATTTAGTCTCGCAAAAAGTCTCTGTCGCTAGTATTTTCGATTTACACCAAGAGGCTCTCACGAAGTATGATTTCCGACAATCATTGTTAAAGCTAGTCTTCAGTAAAACCTTTAATGGTAGAGAGTTAGACAAATTATCTCGAGAATGGCTAGATGAGAGGCTAAACGCATTCACTTATGAATCTGGAGCACACAGACTAAGACCAATACTATTGCTATTTAATGTTGCAAGCTTACTTGCAAACCCAGCTACCAATGCACGCTTTCAATTTGATAAATTTAAATTAGATAGTTGGGATATTGAACATATACGCTCGGTGGCATCCGATATGCCAAGTAGTAAAGGCAAACAAAAGGTATGGCTTGAAAATGTTGTTGCTTATATCTCTAGCGATGAAGGCCCAAAAGCTGAGGAGTCTGGCGCTGATGTAAACAATGAAGAACTTTCTATCAAACTTGAAGCAATAGAGTTACTACAAGCCGCAAACTTAAATAATGACCAGTTTGAATCTTTGTACGACAGAGTTCGGGCTCATTATGACTCTACTGGCGATGAAGATGTTGATAACTCAATTGGCAATCTAACTTTGCTAGACAGCAGAACTAATCGTAGCTATCAAAATGCGGTATTCCCAATTAAACGGGCGAGGATCATAGCATTAGATAAGAAAGCAACCTTTGTTCCGCTATGCACCAAAAATGCGTTTCTTAAGTATTACAGCAAACAGGTTGATAAGATGCTGTATTGGGAAGCGAAGGATAGCGAAGATCATCAAAGGGCTATCTTAGAAATGTTACTCGGTTTCTTTCAGGGTGTAGGTGTTCATCATAAGGATTTAGGGTATGAATAAGGGAAAAAGCTTAACGTTTTATGGTTTGTTTAATTTTGTTGAAGTGATCGAAATTCCAATATTGCAGCGTGATTATGCACAAGGCCGTAGAGAAGAGCTTGAAGTAAGAACACTGTTTCTAAATTCATTATTCCAAGCTCTAAATAACAATGATGAATCACGCCAACCACTAGATTTAGACTTTGTGTATGGAAATTTTGAAGAAGGGCAAAGCAAGGTTTTCTCGGTTCTTGATGGACAGCAGCGCTTAACGACTTTGTTTTTGCTGCATTGGTACTTAGCAGTTCAACACGGGTATATTGAAGAATTTAGAGTTCGGTTTGTCACTGATGAAAAACGGTCTCGCTTTACCTATAAGACTCGTCCAAGCACAACAGAGTTTTTTGATGCATTGATCTCCAAAGATATTGAACTATCTGAAGCAGGGATAAGCAAGCAAATTAAGAATAGTCAGTGGTTTTATTTGTCGTGGCAACAAGACCCAACTGTTCAAGCTTGCTTAAATATGCTCGATGCGATTCAAACATTGTTTTCTCAAAGCGATACCAACTTGTACGAGCGGATAATCAATACAAGTGAACCTTACATTACTTTTCAGTTTTTAGATCTTCATTCATTTGGTTTGTCTGATGAGCTTTATATAAAAATGAATGCTCGTGGTAAGCCATTAACAATATTTGAAAACTTTAAAGCCAAGTTGGAGCAAAAAGTAAAATCTTTTGAAGGACCGTGGCCTGGATACTCGCTACCTTTTAAAGATAATGCCAGCGGTTATGAGTACTTTATCCATAAGGTAGATACCGATTGGGCCGATCTGTTTTGGCCTTTTAGACATGTTTGTTCTGATGATGACACTTTTGATGATGAGTTAATGAATTTCATTCGACTAATTATTGCCTATCAATACCTCATTGAACATCAAGGTTCACCGCTGGATCTCAATGTTCATAGTGGAGAACTGTTTGGCAAAAATAGTCGATTAGAATCGCTTTCGCTTTCTCAATATGAAGCGTTAGGTTGCTTGAACAAACCGTTTTTCGTGCGTCTGATTAGTTTCTTTGATGTCATCTACAAGGATGGAATCGTAAATAACAAAGTTCACAGTTATTTAGAAACTGACTACTACTATGACGAACAAAAAACATTCAAAAACGTATTGAAAAATGATGCTAGCTACGATGATAAACTTAGGTTCTATGCTTTTTATAGCTACATTGCTAAATCAACGTCTTACAGCGAACTAAATGAATGGCTAAGGGTTATTTTCAACTTAACCGAAAACACCATTATCAATACCTCTGATGAATTTAGTAAAACACTATATGCGATTGATAAGCTGTGTCACTCAGGTAAGCCCATCCTGGAAAGTCTAGTTGACGATACAGAAGTAGCAGGTTTTGCAGGTGCTCAGGTACTTGAAGAAAAGATAAAAGCTCATTTATTAATTAAATCAGCTGATTGGCGTGAAGCTATCGTGAATGCAGAGAATCATTCTTTCTTGAAAGGTCAGGTCGGTTGTCTTTTAAACTTTTCTCAAATTCTTTCTCATTATAGAGAACATAAACACTGCAATTGGACTGCTGATGAAGATAGCGAGTACTTAGCTAGATTCAAGCTATATTCTGAAGCTATCCAAAGCGTCTTCAGTAAAATATCTAGCAGTTCATCAAATATCGAATACCTATGGGAGCGAGCAGTATTAAGTAAGGGTAATTACTTTACTAATTGGACAGGCAATAGACGTAGCTTGCTAAGTACACGCTTAACCAAAAATAATATTAGACGAGACCATAGTTGGAAACGACTCTTAAGAATCCACCCTGGTGGGGGGGGGGCAAATATGGAGTCCCGACAAGCTCTTGTCAAAGCGGTAGTCGATGACCCACTCTTTGATTCTGATGACATAATTACTTCTCTGATGATGATTTGTAGCACGGCCATCAAAGCACCAAATACAGAGGCGTGGATAAGATTACTTATTAAACATCCAGATTTATTTGAAGTGTGTGAGCAAGGTTTTATATCCATTACCAAAGAAGAAAAAATACTGTTATGCCAGTCGCAAAGGAATCACTACCATTTTGACCTATACACTAAAGCTTTAGAGTTGGAGCTGACGGATGAACATATAGCACCTTTCTCAAGGGCATACACGACTCCTGTAAAATCAAGTGAAGCTTGGTCTTGTTGTGATATTTCTGGAGCCAAATACCAGGGTAAAACAATTAAGCTTAGTGTTGGATTTTACAACGAAAATTTTCACATTTGGTTAGAGGGAATAAGTGCGGACTATGAGGATGAAGAACTAACAGGGTTTGTTAGCAAGCATGGTTTTGATAGCGGATACCTTAAAAAAGTGCCTAAGACAGAAAATGATCTAAGTGAAATTAAACAAGTGATTGGGGAACTTTGTGCTGGCTTAAAAGATTTATGCGATGAGTAATGTCAGAAGTGGTCGTTCGACTAGAGGTCAGTCATACCTCTAGTTATTCGCTTTTAACTAAATTAGCCAAGTTACTGAATCAGAAATGTCCAAAATCTTCTCGGGTTGAATTTTTACCCGTGGCACTTTCTAGATCGAAGGTGCCCCATTATTTGCTAGACCTTTACTCATTCACATCCTGTTCATGGGCTTTGCCCTATTAAAAGTTATAAATTCTTCTCATGCTGTTGGCTGTTAATCCCCGAGATGTAATACGGGGCAGGGTGGAAGTTTTGTATTTCTCACATATTGAGAAAACTAACTATATTTCAAGTTATTGTGAGGATGAATGGTTACTGTTGCATACTTAAACGGTATACTTTTGGGTATCTTTGTTTGGTTTTATTTAGCTGAACAACGTCAGTGAAATATTAGAGAATAAGTATACATGTATGAGTGAAACAGCAAACATAGCCAAAATGGCTGAGCACATAAGTGATGAGATCTTTTACTTTTTTAAGTGGCAACGAAGAAAAGCTAGAGATCGCAACTGGGAATGTGCGAGCCCAGAGATACACAAAACAAAAGGTAAGACTCATCCTAGTGATGTAGTGTTTTATTATCAGCACCCATATCTTGGTGAAGACATATACGTCAATACAGATCTCAAGAGTTACGCCAAGAGTAGTATTACCAAAGATTCAATAAGTAAATCGATTATTAGCCTATCAAAAGCTACGCAATGTGCGAACAACAGTGGTTCATTTGAGCAAAAGTACATACATACCACGGACCAGTATGACGTAGTTGGAATGCTATTCATCTATAACCATTGTGGCGATTATGACAGTGAGTTCGACAGTATTATGAGAGCGATTAAGCACGAGGATTTGCAGCTCGACGAGCATAACAAAATCTATGTGCTATCCCCTCAAAAAATCAGGAAGTTTGTTGATGTAACAACTGATATATCGCGTTTAATCGCACGCAATAAGCTTCCTAAACCAAAAAAATATAGTTTTTTGTACCCAGATCTAGTGCTCACCAAAAATAGACTTGGAGACTCTGAACCCGCCACTTTAGAGGCTTTATTGTCAGATACATTAATCATTAAGCATGATTATGACGAGGATGATGAGATTGCGTCCGGCTACGTAGTGTATTATTCGAAAGAGGATCCTAAAGTTGATGACTTTATTTATCTACTGGATTCTTTTTCACATTATCAGATGTTTGAAAAGAACAAGCCTATAAGAATTCGATACACGAAAGACTCTAACTCAAATGATGACATAGCTAACATATTCGAGTCTGCGATTATAAAGTATTCTGCAATTTGGGGTAAGAAAACTGACGATTTAAATAAAAAGGTTAGTTTTGACGTTATTACTAAGTTCTCAAGTTCATTCAATGAATCGGTACTAGGTGCACAAAATGAAGAAGATTAAAACTGGCCCTAGCCTATATCACGTGTCAGATAAGGCAATATCCGATGGCTTGGAAAAAGTTTCTACAATCCAAATGGTACATTATTTAAGAAGAAAAGGAATTTTAGTTTCAAGTGAAGCTAAAAAAGAAGATCTTATAAAATATATAATTACGTTTAACTTTGGATACAGTGATTTTCTATGGTTAACTACTCTATTGGAAGTTCCTAATAACAAGGTTCGTACAGAAGTATCGAAGCTCGATATCGATATTGATACTGAAAAGTTGAAAACAATTGCCAATAAAGTAAAAAAAGAACTATCTTCCAACGATATCGACTGTAGAGTGATTAAAAAAGATAACACGGTTAAATTAGAGATTAACTACATATCTGAAGATCTTACAGTATCTGAGCTTCGACAGAAGAAACCGGTAAAATCTGAAATAGAGATTACTAACAACAATGGTTCTTTAGGGTTTAGCTATGGTTCTTTAGTTCCTGTGAAACATATTAAAGATAACCTTATTCAGCGAATACAGTCTGAAACCGGTAAAGTTGATATTGAGCCAATAGAAGTTTCCCTTCAATACATTACTAGCCCTAACCTAAGGTCTGAGTTTTTTATAAATTTGGCAAATAACATACCGGGTTACACTTTTGATGACATTTTATCTGTCGACGTGACAAAGAACTTCAATAATAACGATGGTGATTCAGACAAAAAAGAGGAAGCTCAAGAAGGTCACATTGCAGCTATACGGAATGCGGCATTAAAAGGAGTGAGCGTTACAAACACACCTTCCTTTGAACAGTTACATGAAGATGGTTACTACATATACAAAATTGTTTGGTCGTCGATAGAAGACATCTTCGATGGTAAAAAAGTTATCTTCGAAGCTCAATTCGGAGAACGAGATAAGTGCAAAGACTTCAAGTACTTAGTAAAGTATATATATGACGTTGCTAAGTCTAGTCGAGCTAAAGGGTTACATGCTCAAAGACATAGAGAAATCACTAGTATAGAAAGAAAGCAATTGAATACTCTGTTAGAGAATTCTGCGCTTGAGCAATATTCAATTATTTTAAATGGCGAAGGTAAGTAGAATGAAAAGTTATCGAATCATTGAAGTTTCTAAGAGCCTAAGTGTAATTGATATATATGATTCGATAGTCCATCTACCTTTTGATGATGGTTCAGGGTTCTTGATACACAAAAAGCGTAATGATTTTTTGGAAGCGTCGCATTTGTACAAGAAGGTTGTAACTAAAGTAATTAGAGACATCGAAGGGAATGAAGAATCGGTTACCTATCACGATTATATTAAAACTAACTTTAAGGTTGTTAAGTTAGAAGGCAAACCTTATATAGTAGTGATAGAACCACCTAGAGAATCAAAAGTTTTTAACCAAGACCTTAAAAAATCATTGCCTATATTTACCAGCATAAAACAAGTCTCTAAAAGTCCAGCTAGTTTTTACCAAAAATTGGTGGGAAGCGGTTTTAAAGTTAAAATTAATGAAATTGAATTATGTAACATTAATATACTTAATAAAGGTTTGGGGAGGTTTGTTTTTTCTTCTGAAAAGGATATTTATAAAGAGGCAATGTCTTTTGTTGAAGAAAAAAATCACGATATAAAATATATGGTAATGCATATAGAAAGCCAATCATCCAAGTCTAGATGTAAAGTTAGTTCTAGTGGTGTTATCTCTATGAATGAGTATAACCAGGATGTTTTGGATGTATATTTAACTAGCTAATAGCTCATATAAAGGCTCTCAATTGAGAGCCTTTGTTAAAAATTATCTGCATAATGATTTATAACTTTATGCGTAACTTATCCACTTTCAATTTGCCTAATTCTACTTATAGAACTTGCTAATTTAATCAATTTAGTTGAAGTCTTAATTTCAAGTTCTGAATTTATTTCTAGCAAGCCAATACCTGCTGTGGGGGACAAACTAGCCAGTAGGAGGTTCTAAGTATCCACTCAATCATTTGGAGGCCCCTCTATTTACTACAATGACCTAGCTCTAAACGTTTGCAGACATCTGGGATTTCTGAGCCTTTATCCCTACGTTTGATCGTGTTCGCAGTTTTGAAGCAAAGTCTCGCGGCTTCTTCAACCGACAAACCACAGACCAATTGGCGAAATATCTGATTTTCGGTCATCATGCTTGCCCCGTATAGTCAATGCTCCGTTTTAAGCAGCTTTTCGTTATTGATAATTTAATTAAAAAACAGCTTCGGTGTGATTCTCGTGAAGGTGAAAGGGGAATATAGTATGACTGTTTCTCTTGACCATTGAACAACTAAAACTGAACAAGACAACGAAAACATTATCTCGATAAGTTAAAAGTGGAGCTTAGTCGAGGGACGTAACCTCAGATTGACCACCATATTCAGATTTTTGGTGCTAGAAACTACTCGTGACAGGTTTTGGCATAATTTCTTATATCACTGTAGGCAATTGAGCGATCAAGTAATTTCATCTTTCGACCCATTTAAAAACAGTGGCTTAGATGTGATTTTCGTGAGGGTAAGAGGGAAATGAAGTATGACTGTTTCTCTTGACCATTGAATAACTAAAACTGAACAAGGCAACGAAAACATTATCTCGTTAGGCTAAAAGTGGAGCTTAGTCGAGGTACGTAACCCCACATTGACCACCATATTCAGATTTTTGGCGCTAGAACCGACTCGTGACAGGTTTTGGCATAATTTCTTATATCACTGTAGGCAATTGAGCGATCAAGTAATTTCATCTTTCGACCCATTTAAAAACAGTGGCTTAGATGTGATTTTCGTGAGAATAAGAGGGAAATGAAGTATGACGGTTTCTCTTGACCATTGAATAACTAAAACTGAGCAAGGCAACGAAAACATTATCTCGCTAGGCTAAAAGTGGAGCTTAGTCGAGGTACGTGACCCCACATTGACCACCATATTCAGATTTTTGGCGCTAGAACCGACTCGTGACAGGTTTTGGCATAATTTTTTATATCACTGTAGGCAATTGAGCGATCAAGTAATTCCATCTTTCGACTTATTAAAAACAATGGCTTAGATGTGATTTTCGTGAGAATAAGAGGGAAATGAAGTATGGCTGTTTCTTTTGACCATTGAATAACTAAAACTGAACAAGGCAACGAAAACATTATCTCGATAGGCTAAAAGTGGAGCTTAGTCGAGGTACGTAACCCCACATTGACCACCATATTAAGATTTTTGGCGCTAGAACCGACTCGTGACAGGTTTTGGCATAATTTCTTATATCACTGTAGACAATTGAGCGATCAAAGATTGCTATCTTGAGAATCCATTTAAAACAATAGTTTAGGTGTAGTTTTCGTGAGGGTGAGAGCAAAATTAGTATGACAGTTTCTCTTGACCATTAAACAACTAAAACTGAACAATGCAACGAAGATATTATCTCGATAAGTTAAAAGTGGAGCTTAGTCGAGGTATGGAACCTTATAATAGCCACCATATCCAATTAATTTGTGTTAAGAGCGACTCGTGATAGCTTTTGTTTTCATTCCTTATATCACTGTAGGCAATTGAGCGATCAAGGAGTGCTATCTTGCGAGCCGTTTAAAAACAATGGCTTAGCTTAGCTTAGCTTAGCTTTGGTTTTGTGAGGGTGAGAGCGAAATGAGTATGACTGTTTCTCTTGACCATTAAACAACTAAAACTGAACAAGACAACGAAGATATTATCTCGATAAGTTAAAAGTGGAGCTTAGTCGAGGTATGGAACCTTATAATACCCATCATATCCAATTAATTTGTGTTAAGAGCGACTCGTGATAGCTTTTGTTTTCATTCCTTATATCACTGTAGGCAATTGAGCGATCAAGGAGTGTCATCTTACGAACCATTTAAAAACAATAACTTGTGTTATGGTGTGTATCACGGGATAACTTTGACCAATTTATCAGTACTAACATACTCCCTATAATGATTTTATTTAGCAATTAATAAGAGACAAGTTATGAGTAAAAATATTCTAGCTGCTTTCGGTGGTAGTGCCAGTGATTCTATACGTAGCATTATTGCTCAAGCTATGGCATTTCGTTTGGAATGTTTTGAATGTAAAGACGGCGAGTTTTATCTATCAGATGAGAGCTATGACTTAGCAATAGCTATTATTGGTCAGCTAGATGCTCAAACTAAAAAGCTTAGAGATGCTTATTCTGAGATTGAGCAATCAGAAAATGTTGATAGTTACTTTGGTGACTTAGCGATCGATGAACTGTCTGTTGCTAACGGTTATATCCGAGGCTTTGAGATGATTCTCAATGCACAACATCACGATATGAAACGCAGTAATTTAGTTTCAGAGGCTTCAGTGAAGCAAGCAATGTGTCAGATTCGTAGGGCAACGGCTAAACTACGCAAAGCTATTGATGATCTGATGTCTATAGAGCGCCAACTTCGCGTAGCTTCAACGGAAAAATATCAAATGAGTTTAGATATGACGAGTGATAAAGTTACTAAGCTCACAGCTGCGACAAAAGCAGCTAGCGTTAATTAAACTGCCTAGCATTCTTTTTATTTGAATCTATTGATGTTATTGGGTCTGATCCGTACTGTTGTCTCCTTTTTTATTTGGAGCCAATAGTATGTTGGAAAAATTAGAGAGTCGCCTTGTATCAGTTTCTAATAATGTAGCCAGTCTTAGAGAGCTTATTACGCCTATCATTAACGCAAATGAATACATTTGTATTGTGACAGGCGAGTGCGTCAAGTTTTCGTATCCTGAGCAGAATGGAGGCGTCGATTTTGACACTAAAGTTAAACAACTATCTGAAATCTTTCGTATTCCATTTGGCGATATGGACGGAGGGTTTGGTGCTAGGAATTGTCTAATCAAACATAGTATTAAAGATAACTTGATCGAATGGACTCTTGATTTAAGCTCTGAAGAAGGCGACTTATTAGAGACTTATGTGTGTGATCAGTTGATATCATTATTTAAGAAGCTTGAACGTAAATATATAATAAGAACAAAGGTTTAGATTGAAATAAATACGTTGTTCTGCTGTCAATAAGCATTTGGTTTTCGGTTGTACCTCTGATTTACTAATGCACCTATGCACGAATTTATCAATTGTTCGAATAACTCCTGATAGAAATGGGCTCACACTCATTCCATACTGTTTCGTCAGGTTTCGTATAAATCTCAGTGGTTTTGGCGTCGTTATGAGCCATCCTGCTGGTGGCACTTAAGCCTTTTTGTTCAATCAACCGAGCAGCTAAGGAGCGAATCTCGTGATACGTAGGCCTTTGGTTGCTCGGTAAGTCAGACTTAACTCCAACTTTGTCGCGGATTTTACTAAACTGCTTACTTAGGTAATGGCTTTGCACTTGATAGATATGGTCACAATCTTGAGCTATGCCTCGTTGCTGTTGTATAGGTTTCTTATGGACGATATAAGGGCAGGACACCCGATCTGAATAGCTTAGCTGTACAATGTCGTAGATGGATTGGGTGACAGGGATCTTGACTCTAGATGCTGCTGAGTTTTGGACTTTCTGTCTATGTATATAAAGGTATCCATAAACTTTTTCACCATGGAGCATATTTGGTTTCTTATCTTGATTCCATACAATCCCACAGCGGTTATCTTTTGGTTCTCTTATGTTGTATTTGATACGACATATTTCATTGACAGAGTGTGTCGTCTCTAACGTCAACGCCATAGCGACTTTTAGAAAGGTTGGTGCGTTGCTATAAATTAACTCAAACTCTTCTAACGTCAGTCTTTGACGCTTTTTAACACGTTCTGACTTCATGACTTTTAAACGCTTTTTATTGCGCATGAAGTTATCTGTTATAAATGATTGATCTGCTAGGTAACTGAATGCTTTCTTGATATGGCTGAGGTTATTGTTGTAGTTCTGAGATGAAGACTCACCATAATGTGTTTTTAAGAATGCATTCAACATTTCTAAGTTCAAGTCATGCGTGAGTATTGTTCCCAAATCATCACAGAGTTTCTGCATTATCGATTGATACTTCTTCAGTGAACCTAGTGAGAGCTCTTCTCTTTCAATCATGGGGTAGATTTTTTGTAGCGCTTTACCTAAAGGAATATTGAACTTACTTTCAGTTTGTTCTGTAGACTGGTGAGCTTGCTTAATGCGCTGTGCCATTGAGCGGTATTGGATATTATAGTTAACCGCTTCATTGATAGCGTGGAGCTTTTTTGTGCCTTTAGGGAAATTGAAATAACTCCCGGACTCAAGCTTCAGGCGGTAACGTACCTTGCCATCTTTATGTTGATATCGATAAAGATAAGGTGGTAAGTCGATATTTTTGACAGAGCGGTTTCTACCCATAGTTAGATCTCCTAATGATAGATCACCACCCTAATCATGGAGTAGTGATCTAATTACCGACGTTCATTTTCAGTTACTAAACTGAAGGGCACTGTTGTCATCTACTAAGACGAGTAGGTTACCGCTTGGTGTCAGGACATAGGGCAAGTAGCCTTTCCGGCACCAGTTATGTACGGTAGCTGTCGTGATACCTGAACCTGGGTACTTTTCTTCAAGATACTTTTTAGGTGTTAGTGTTCGCGTGCTCATGATTGCTCTCCACTTCATTGTGTTGGTCTTAAGTCAGGTGGTCGTTCACCTGAAATCAATGTAATCCGTAATAACAACTGATTTGGCAAATAAGGACGCTAATTTGAGTGTTTAATTGTTTTTCTAACAATCGAAAAAACGCGAACTGGGCCAAAGTGACAAATCGGTTGTGACTTAAAGACCAAGACCGGGGAGAGGTGTCGTGGGGGCGTATGAGAGTGATTAATTGAGCATGTGAGCACTGTATAGTGTCACGATAATGTCACTATCGTGATCTTTCATGTTTTCACAATTTACCCAATTATCGCCTAAGGTTATGAAAAATATAAATATTAATCGGTTTTTCAAACCCCAGAAACGGTGAAACCCCGGTGTTGGTAGCATCGGGGTTTCGAATTTCTAGATTTCTCGACTGGTAAGATCGATTATCTTTTCTATGCAGAAGGCTGGATTAATCCAATCTTATTCCTTGGTAGGGAATTAGATGCGGATGAAGTCCATGTGCTCAACTTTTGGCTTGAACGCGTGACGTTGAACGTCTTGTGGCTTAACCTTAACTTCTGCGCCGTCAATCAGTAGAGTGATTGCTTCGTAGAATTCAGGCTTGTCCATTTGGTTGATCACGTCAGCGTGAACAAGTTCGATAGCTACAGCTTCAGCTTCGCCACCGTAGATTACAGCTGGGAATTTACCAGCGTGACGTAGGCGGCGGCTCGCACCTTTACCTAGTTCAGTACGTACTACTGCTTCAAATTTCATAGTTTTACTCTCAAATTAGTAAAAATTAACTTCACACCTCAATGCGACCTTGAGTGTGTGGTAATGCTTAAACACAAAAGTTCATGCTTAAGCGAGCGCGGATACTAACATCACATTCCAATATGAGCAAGTCAGAAGCACATCTCAAAGTGAATTTCCTTCGATAATGGGTTCGTTTGGAGATAAAACGTTCGCTAACGCTTGTTTAGCGCATTTTACTCCCTTTTACATCGCAATCCTTATCTATTTATATCACTGCTAAATCATCAAGTTAATGAACGGAAAATGAATGTTTGCCTAAGACTTGGTTAAGTCTTAGTTCGTTAATCTTAGTGTCAATTAAACAGCAGAATGAATAGGTGAAAATATGGAACCGGTAAGCATTGTCGTAATTACGCTAAACGAAGAGAAACGCATTAGCCGCTTAATGGAAGAGTTGAGCGTGCAAACCCACCAAGAGTTTGAAGTGATTGTTGTCGACTCGAACAGTGAAGATAACACCCGAGAAGTCGCACAAGCCTATGAAAGTGCATTGCCAAAACTGACAGTCCACCATATGCAAGAACGCGGTGTTAGCCTTGGTCGAAACACCGGGGCTGCTTTGGCGCAATACAACCGAATCCTTTTCTTAGATGCTGACGTGAGCTTGCCTCGAAACTTCCTTGCGAAAGCGCTTTATGAACTAGAAGAGAAGAAGCTTGAAGTGGCGGGTGTGTACATGAGCTCGAAAGGTTTGCCGCTTGTACACAAGTTTGGTTACGAGCTATTTAACGCAGGCTTGTTTACTACTCAGTTCTTTTTCCCGACGGCGATTGGCGCATGTATTTTCTCGACTAAACGGGCGCATGATGAGATCGGCGGTTTTGATGAAGAGATCGTCCTTTGTGAGGACTGTGATTATGTAAAACGTGCGAGCAAAACATGGCGATTTAGATTCCTAAATATGACCTTTGGCTTTGACCCACGTCGATTAGATCAAGATGGCGTTGTGAAGACAGGCTCTACTTATCTTAAAGCCAATGTAAGACGCTTCTTTAAAGGCGAAATGCGTAACAACGAGATGAACTACAAGTTCGGTCATTACAAAGAACAGTAAGCATTGAGGTTGTTATGTTTGATGGACTAGGGCTGTTTCTGGGAGCATTGGGTGATGCTCTCATTGGCCCAAACCTATTTGTACCGGGAGAGCCGTTCTTTATCGCAGCGGGCTTTCAACTGTATTCAGGTGCATGGATGGCGTTGGTTTTGGTGATGCTAGGTGGTTTGCTTGGTGATCAACTCAGTTATTTCATTGGTTATAAATACGGTGTTAAGGTGCAACGAAGGCTCATTAAGTTTCGCCCTAAAACCAAAAGATTAATTGCGCGCTGCCGCTATCTGGTTGCTCGCAAAGGCACATACATCATTCTTTTTGCTCGTTTATTAGGGCCTATCGCTTGGGTTGTGCCATTTATAGCTGGCTCGCATCGTGTACCGTGGCGTAATTTTAGTGTGTTGGCGTTTATCGGTTTGGCCCTTGGTGGAGGGCAGTTCATTGCTTGGGGCATGTTACTGGCGCACGGCGTTGAAAACTTCCCGTGGCTTAATAGCCTTAAGATATTTATCTCGGAGCATAATAGCTTGATCGTTGGTGTGTTCGCGGTATTAGTCTTCACCATTATCGGTTACCGAATGAAGTGGCGATGCTTAGTACTTAAGTCTAGTGCGCTGTTGTTGGCGTGGGTATTGTTTGCGAACTACGCTCACTTTTTCTGGAAAGCGGATGACTTTCAGAATCAACCAGAGACGGCTCAAATAAACAAAGTCGACTGGAACTCGGTTACCTATAAAGCGTTCCCCGGTAAATCTTCGTTCTACTCGGCGCAAGCGATCAACGTAATTTATGTTGGAGCAACCCCAAGAGACTTAATGAAGCAATTAGGCTGGATAGAGAATCAAACCTTCTCTCGAAATGAGATTGAATGGGTTGGTTATCTCGCATTGCTTAGAGAAAAAACGCCGCCAGTGTCTGATTTATATTGGCGAGACAAGCCGCAAGATATGGCTTTTCAATTGCCGGGTAACCTGATGAAGCGCAGCCATATTCGTTGGTGGCGTGCAGGTGTTGATATTAAAACTAACCAGCCTCAGTGGTTAGGCGCAATTAGCTATGATGATGGCCTTAAAGTCACGCCTTACTCAGGCATTGTGACCGTGCTTCATAACATTGAGCCTAATGTTGATGAAGAGCGAGATCGGCTTGCTAATCAGATACGAACGTTACTACCAGACATCGAGTTAGACAAGTACCCATTAGCAACGGTGGAAGTGATCAATGACGATCATGACTATTACACTGATGGCCGGGTATTAACGATTGGAGCAACGACCCTTAGTGATAATTCACAAACTTTGGATGTTGCTGTGAACGATATATAGAGTTGTATATAAGGTCGATAGAATTAAGCCCTAGCATTACGTTAGGGCTTATTGTGTTTAACTTTTACTTAGCTTGTTCAGCCTTTACTTACTTTAAGCACCAGAGAAGCTTTTAAGCCGCCCATTGAGCTCTTGCTGAGCGTTAGGCTGCCTCGGTAACTGTGTGCCATTTCATTTACGATATTAAGCCCTAAGCCTGTTCCTGGTGTGGTTTCATCAAGTCGGACGCCACGTTTGGTCACTTGCTCAAGCTTCTCTTCAGGAATGCCTTGGCCATCATCTTCAATCACCAACTCTATGTTGCCATCGTCGAGTTCATTTGCATGGACGCGAATAATGCTGCCCGCCCACTTGTAACTGTTCTCGAGTAGGTTGCCGACCATTTCATCAAGGTCGGTTTTTTCTACTGCCACTTCAATCTCAGAGTCTAGCTCGTTAATTATGGTGACTTCGTTGGCTGCGTAGACTTTATCAAACGCCATTGAGATAGCTTCAACACGCTCACAAGGTGAAGACTTCACCGAAAGAATGTTCATTGCACCTGCCATACGAGCGCGGCCAAGGTGATAATCAATTTGGCTTTGAATCTGATGAATGGGCTGTTGCAGCAGTGCCTTGTCATCCTCTGGAAGTCGCTCTATCTCATTTTTTAGAACTGAAAGCGGTGTTTTCAACGCATGAGATAAGTTACCCGCGTGGTTACGAGCTCGTTCTAATAACTCTTGATAGTGAAAGAGCAGGGCATTGAGGTCAGAGACTAATGGAGAAACCTCTTTCGGGTAGTTATCGCTTAACCCTTGTTGCTCGCCGTTTCTTAGCATTACCAGTTCGCGTTGCATCTTGCTGAGCGGTAATAACGACCAACTGACTTGAATACCGATCAACATCAGCACGCCAACAAACAGCAACATTAGGATCAACCAGACTTGACCAGTAAGCTCTGTCAGTGTGGATTCTAATGGATCTTCATCAATACCAATGGTGATCGTGACAGGGTCGCTCAGTTCAGGCAGGTAGATATCTTGCTCGATGTAAATCAGCTTTTCTTTCTCTGGCCCTTTGACTGATGTGTGAATCGGTGAACGCTTGATGGTGAGGTCTTTATCCCATAGCGAGCGAGATCGAATGATCTGCTCTTGGGTAGCGGCGCGCCAATAAATACCACTGTAGGGCTGGTTGAACCTAGGATCAGACAGACGCTCTGCCATGATCAGGTTACCACTGTCATTGGTTTCGATATTGGCGGTTAACTCATCCATGGTTAAGCCAAGCTGCTGCTTCATGTCATCGACGAGGTAGTCGTTAACCAGTTTCGGAATCCCGACACCAGCCGCTAATATCATCGCACCTAGCCAAAAAGCCGCAGCAAGGAGCAAGCGGCTTTTTAAACTGATGTTTTTAAGTGTTCGTTTCTTTAGATTCATGCATTTCCAACCTGCCTTTGCTCATCGTAACTTATCGTATTGCGATGATCAGAACAGGCTGTCCACTTAATTAATGGTTGCTCTTGGCGTGATTGACGACTGAGCTATTCAGCATTCAGTTGGTAGCCAAGGCCACGAACGGTTTTGATGATCTTTGGTGCGATTTTCTTACGAATACGACCGATGAACACTTCAACCGTGTTTGAGTCTCGGTCGAAGTCTTGCTTGTAGATATGCTCAACCAACTCAGTGCGCGAGATAACCTTGTTTTGGTTATGCATGAAGTACGCGACAACTTTATATTCCAGCGCCGTGAGGCTAACTGCTTGACCTTGCCACAACACTTTAGAACTGCGTGTGTCTAGGCTTAGATCACCGATTTGAAGTATCGGAGCAGCACTGCCTGATGCTCGGCGCAGTTGAGCTCGGATACGGGCAATCAGCTCGACCATCTCAAATGGCTTAGTTAGGTAGTCATCAGCACCGGCGTTCAAGCCCTCAACACGTTGAGTTAGCGTGTCACGAGCACTTAAGATAATCACTGGCGTGTTGATGTTTTCGTCTCGAATGCCTTTTAATACCGTTAGGCCGTCAAGCTTAGGTAAACCTAAATCGAGGACAATCGCGTCCCATTCTTCTGACGTTGCACGGTAGAGTGCGTCGATACCATCTTGAGAGAGCTCTGGAACCCAGTCGGCCCCCTCAAGTGTTTCAATAATTTGTTGGCCCAAACGAGGCTCATCTTCAACGACTAAAATTTTCATAATTGTTCTTCTAATTTCTTCTAATGACTGTTCGTCGTGCTTAGCTCTTCGTCGTACGTAACTAGTCGCCGTGTTTAATTGCGTCTTTAAAGTTGCGGCCTTTGATCATAAGCATTTCTAACGTCTCAGCGTTGTATTCGACTTTGATGATGTTGTTTTGGTAATTGATTTTTAGTTCATACACCCAAATGTCGTCATCTTCTTCTAGTTCTACTTTAATGATTCTGCCATGAAGATCGTTTTCAACCGCCGCATACATTTCTGAGAAAGGGCGAATGTAGCCTTCTCGTACGGCTTCATAGACTTCGTCTTGATCTTCTTCAAATTCGATGCTGGTTCCTGCTTTATGAACGTCCTGCACTAATTCATGACCATTATGATGTGAGTCAGCCCATGCGCCAGCAGAAACAAATAAGCCTAAGCTTATAGAAAACAAAGAAATCATAGCTTTACTAAACATAGCGAATCCTAGAGAAGGTTGATAGCGTTCAGTATAAAAAAGTAATTCTGAACAGAAAGTGAACCTGATTAATAATGAGAATTTGATACCGAAAAACTTAACGCTTAAATGGCGCAGGCTTTAATACATAAGATTAATTGCCGAGTGTTAAGAACGTAAGACTTACTTTTATTCTTAACCTTAACGCTGCTGTAGTTCGTCTTCGAATATCTTGTCTCTCATTTTCCAAAAGCGTCCGACTTTACGGGCAATCACGAATTGAGGTGGGCGGAATCTATGTTGGTGAGCAACCACTTTCGTCGGTGAGGCTTCTTCGAAAGGGCGATGTCTGTCTGCAAGGTGAGGGCGAACAAACTGGTCTTTGAAGTTCTGCTTCTGCTTTTTGCTGGTTAATGACCAAAACTCATGCACTTGCGCTTGGTTTTCTCCGCGATAGGTGACCTTAAGTTGTGATTTACCTTTCTCGTCTTTAAGCACGTTGAGGTCCATTTCCAAGCATTCAAATACCAAGGCATCTTTTAGGTTCAGTGCTTCTTTTAGCTTTTTGTCTGGGTCGACTAAGGTTGCATCGCACTCATGACAAATGCGCGCAGCAATGTCATTATCAGCACCACATTCACCGCAATATTTCGCTCGGAAGCGATAATTACAGTGCTCGCGCTCGCCCGTGTCTTCATCGGTAAAGTAGCCTTGGCATTTGCGCCCAAAGTGCTCAAGCAAGAAGCCATTGCTGTCTAGCTTGCCCCAAAAGTTATTATTGAAGCCGCACGCAGGGCAAGGGATGGTGATGATTTCACTGTCTGAATCGGGTTTAGGGTCGCCAACCTCAGGTTGGTAGAGGTCGTAACTGTTGCCCGCATAGTCGAGCACCAAACACTCTTTTTTACCCGGAGATAGGCGTAAGCCACGGCCAACGATTTGTTGATACAAACTGATGGATTCTGTCGGGCGCAAAATCGCG
Organism: Vibrio sp. 10N.261.52.C2; assembly: GCF_041471425.1. Classification (NCBI taxonomy): domain Bacteria; kingdom Pseudomonadati; phylum Pseudomonadota; class Gammaproteobacteria; order Vibrionales; family Vibrionaceae; genus Vibrio; species Vibrio sp. 10N.261.52.C2. The sequence goes on from NZ_JBFROH010000035.1 coordinate 31,965, forward strand.
ATTAAATCGACGTGTGGCGCATCAAAACCTGTGGTTAATACCGATACGTTAACCAAAAACTTGATTTTACGTTCTTTGAAGTCGCTGATAATTTGGTCACGTTCGAGAGTTGGTGTATCACCAATCACAATTGAAGCTTCACCTTCTGGCAATAAGCCGAGGATCTCTTGCGCGTGTCGAACGGTCGCAGCGAATACCATGATGCCTAGTTTATCTTGGGCTAGGTGAATAATCTGATCGACAATCTGTGGGGTCGCTCGTTTCGATTGCTCGATCACCATGTCGAGTTCTGCTTCTTTGTAGCGACCAGTGCTCGCGGGCTTTAACTGCGAAAAGTCATAGCTCAACACGGGTGCATCAATCATGCGTGCAGGAGTTAAGAAACCTTCATCGAGCAGGTAACGAATCGGCAGCTCAAAGATACAGTCGCGGAAGAAACGTGGCTCATCTGAACGCACTTGACCGCGAGTGTGGTATTGATAAATCCAACCCATCCCAAGACGATATGGGGTCGCTGTTAATCCAAGCACCTTGATGCCCGAATTATTCTCGCGTAAGTGAGTGATGACTTTCTGATAACTACTGGTCTTTTCATCGGGAACACGGTGGCATTCGTCGATAACCAACAGCGAAAATTGGTTAGAGAATGAATCGAGATTTCGCACCACAGATTGCACCGAAGCAAACACGACTTGTTGGTCGGTCTCTTTGCGTCCTAAACCCGCAGAGAAAATCGAGCCTTTCAGCCCGTAACCTTCATACTTTTCATGGTTCTGTTCAACCAACTCTTTTACGTGAGCAAGCACCAACACTCGACCTTTCGCAAGCCTTGCTAACTCTGCAATCACAAGGCTTTTTCCTGCACCTGTCGGAAGCACGAGCACTGCCGGAGTTTGGTGTTTTCTGAAGTAATGAATCACTGATTTTACAGAATCAGCTTGGTACGGGCGGAGTGTATACATATCGCGTCTTGTAAGAAGGAAAACAAATAGTGTGAAATAGCTCAACTAATTGAGCAAAGGTGACTATAATACCCGACTTAGATTAGTTGAGGTATTCATGCGTTTAGATAAATTTCTGTGCGATGCATTAGGCGTCACTCGAAGAGAAGCAACACACTTATTAAAATCCAAGGCAGTGACAGTAAATGATGTCATTCAAAAAAGCGGTTCACTCAAGGTAACTGAAGAGTGCGTTGTCGAATGGCAAGGCAATGAACTGAATGTTCACGGCCCACGTTACATCATGCTTTATAAGCCTGAAGGCTTTGTTTGTTCGCATGAAGATGGCGCAAATCGTATCGCGTTTGAATTACTTGATGAAATCAAAATGGACAAGCTGCACTTTGCTGGCCGTCTAGATATTGATACAACAGGTCTTGTATTGATTACCGACGATGGTAAGTGGTCTCACCGTATCACTTCGCCAAAGCACAAGTGCGAGAAGACGTACCGTGTTTGGTTGGTTGAACCTGTTGAAGACGATTACGTTGAAAAATTCAAAGAGGGCATCCAGCTTAAGAGCGAAGATGGCCTAACACTTCCTGCACACCTAGAAGTTCGTGCAGAGCGTGAAGTATTGCTAACGATTCACGAAGGCAAATACCACCAAGTTAAACGTATGTTTGCTGCTCTTGGTAACAAGGTAGAAGCACTACACCGTGAACGTATTGGCGAAATTGAGATGGACGAATCTTTAGAGTTAGGTGAATACCGTTACCTAACGCAAGAAGAAGTCGATTCAATCTGGAAGTAGTCCTTAGCTAGAAGTTGCTCTTAACAAGAAATTGTTCTTAACAAGAGACCACTTTTGCTGGAAATAGCCCTTTCGTTGTAAAGCCGACCATGGATAGCGTCGGCTGATGATGTTGACTGGTACTAGGAAAGTCTCAGCCAATCTTTGACTCGCGTACTCACGCTAGTCCCTAGCTCTATCAGTTGAACATTCGGAGAACCATGCAAACATCGACCTCACAGAGCCAAAGCTCCCAACTAGAAACACCTCAATTAGGCTTAGTGCTGTTTTTGATTCTAGGTGCGATTGGTGCACTTACTCCGCTAGCCATTGATATGTATCTGCCAGCGATGCCGACCATTGCTAAAGATCTTGGTGTGACGGCGGGTGAGGTACAAATCACGCTAACAGCCTATACCGCAGGTTTCGCGCTGGGGCAGTTGCTGCATGGCCCGTTGGCGGATAGCTATGGTCGCAAGCCTGTACTGCTTATTGGTGTGTTCTTGTTTGCTATCGCTTCTATGGTGAGTGCGACAACTCATGGCATTGAAGCGCTGACTTACATCCGTACCACTCAAGGTTTTGCTGGTGCTGCGGCGGCCGTTATCATCCAAGCGGTGGTAAGAGATATGTTCGATCGTGAAGATTTCGCAAGAACCATGTCTTTCGTTACTTTGGTGATGACAGTTGCGCCATTGGTTGCTCCGATGATTGGCGGTTACTTAGCGTTGTGGTTCGGTTGGCGTTCAATTTTCTGGGTTCTGGCTATTTTTGCGGTGATCGTGATTCTGGCGGTATCGATGAAGATCCCAGAAACGCTTCCTGCAGAAAACCGACAACCATTGCGCTTTAAAACCACGATTCGTAATTACGCCCGTTTATGTAAAAACCCGACCGCTATGGGCTTGATTTTCTCGGGTGCATTCTCGTTCTCTGGGATGTTTGCATTCTTAACTGCAGGCTCTTTTGTCTACATTGATGTCTATGGCGTACGTCCTGACCTGTTTGGTTACCTATTTGGTCTGAACATTGTTGCGATGATTCTGATGACGACAATCAATGGTCGAATCGTTAAGAAGGTCGGTTCTCATACAATGTTGAGGGCAGCGTTGGTCATCCAATTACTGGCTGGCGTAGGTTTACTTGTCGGTTGGGCGCTGGATCTCGGGCTTTGGGGAATCGTGCCGTTTGTGATGCTATTTATTGGCACCATCTCTACTATCGGCAGTAACTCTATGGGTCTATTGCTCAGTGGTTATCCAAACATGGCAGGCACGGCTTCATCGCTTGCGGGAACATTAAGATTTGGTACTGGTTCTGTCGTTGGGGCTATCGTTGCGATGCTGCCAAGTGACAGTGCTGGGTCTATGGCTATGGTAATGGCTGCATGTGCAGTAATGTCAGCATTACTATATTGGACATTAGGAAAGAAGGCATAATGTCAAAATACTATATTGAAATTCAGAAGTTAGTGAATGATGCGCTAGGCGAGCTATATGCTCTACATAAGTCTGGCAAGGCCATTGACGCACCTATCGCGAACAACCTTTATTTGGTTCGTTGGGTAACAAAGGCAATTAAATCCCAAGCTTATGATCGCGTGATTGTGCCTGACTTGGTTCGCTGGCAGAAACAGGGTCGCTCAAAAGGCAATAACTCTGATTTAACTTTTACCTTTAAACGTATTTCTGCGTTTTACGGACGTTTTTTCCCTGAAGGCGAAGAGCCTAAAACGCTAAAAGACAGTGATGTTGAAGCGTTCATGGACAAAATGTACGAGATGGGTTGGAGCGTATCGAGTGAAGACGAGCTAACGACTGGCGGCAAGATTCAATTCTTCACCGATGGCGAGCACTCTTTTGCTTTATGCGGTAAACAGTGTGACGACTCTTTCGACGGGGAGTTGATGGTTAAGCCAATGAACTGGTTTGTTCGTGGCAACCACGCCGAGTTCATCCAGGCGGCGATGGAAGCGGGCTTCATGCTTCACAAAGTAACGGACTATAAGTCTGCGGTGAAGTATCACGGTGAATACATCGTTTACCCTGCTAACCAAGGCAACCAACTGGCTGAGATCCCAATTAGCGTTATCGGCTAATAGCGGATTCGAGATGAGAGATACGAAGAGCGGAATTATCCGCTCTTTTTTGTCTCTCATAGCGCGTGTCGCTAATTTGCTGTTAAGTCTTTTCGCATCCCGTTACCCGAATCTCGCATCTGCTTTTAATCTTTTCTCATCTCGACACTCGAATCCCACATCTGCTTTTAGTTTTTCGCATCTCGTTACCCGAATCCCGCATCTGCTTTTAATCTTTTCGCATCTCGACACTCGAATCCCGCATCTGCTTTTAATCCTGTTCTTTAGCTTGCTTCTCAATTGCCTTCACCATGCCTTTAAAAATAAACAGGTGGGCTGGCATCATAGCAAACCAATACAGTAACCCTAGAAACCCCTTTGGATGCCACCAAGCCGAGATATTCAGCTCGCGAGAGTCACCGTGGTCAGAGACAGTAATCTCGAGTCGCCCTAAACCGGGGCCTTTCATACCGAAAAGCAGAGATAAAAACTGATTCTCTTCACAGCGAATGACCTTCCATGAATCGATTTTGTCACCGACTTTTAGGTTGGGCCCTTCTGGCATTTGTCGAACCGGTACACCGCCACCGAAAAGAACATCCAACCATTCGCGTGTGCGCCATAAAGTGTTAGCAAAGAAGTAACCTTGCTTCGGGCTTCCGATTTGCTGAGCAACATGCCAAAGCGATTCCAATGAAGCGCTTGAGGTGATACTTGCGCCTGTTTTCTTCGGGTAATAGCCATACCCAGCTTGCCAGCGTTTGAATGCGGTTTTATCAAAGCCCCATACATTGCTTTTGACAAAGTTTCCTTCAGCGTGAATGGCTTGTTCAACCATATTTTCGAACGAGATAAGCTTCTGAGGGTACTTTTCTCTAATGATGGTCGAACTGGCGATGAAGTCGTGCTTTAAGCCTGCAAGTAGTGCTCTACCTATGTTAGACGGTACAGAAGTCACCACGCCTAACCAATATGAAGCAATCTTTGGTGTCAGTAGCGATGTCGCCCATAGCCTGAGTGGACGATCGGCAGTTTTGGCAATATGAGCAAATTGGTTTCGGTAAGAGACAATATCCGGCCCGCCAACCTCAAAGGTTTGGCTTTCGCTAGGCGTGTCTTGTGCGAGTTTTAGTAAATAGTGGTTCAGGTTCTGCAAAGCAATCGGGTTGGCTTTAGAGTCAACCCATTTTGGCGCAATCATAATCGGCAAGTTGTACACGAAATCTCGCATGATCTCGAATGCCGCAGATCCTGGGCCAATGATCACGCCAGCTTGAAGTTCGGTAACGGGTACAGGCCCTTTACGAAGCAATTCGCCGGTTTTCTTTCTCGCTTGAAGGTGCTCTGAATCACCAGTCTGAGGCTGTAAAGAACTCAGGTAGATGACGTGTTGATTCTTTGGCCCAAGAGCAGAAACAAAGTTACGGGCTAAGTTCAGCTCATAATCGATAAAGTCGTGGCCTTCTGCCATGCCATGGACGAGAAAGAAGATAAGATCAAAGTCGGGGACTAAGGCTTGTGTCGCAGCTTGATCGGCCAGATCAAGATACTCAAGCGATAAGCTTTCGTGAGGCTCGGTCCGTGCCTTTAAATAGTCGATATGCCTTGCTGCTGCCGTGACTTGATAGCCTTGCTCAAGCAGGAGAGGGAGGAGTTGCGAACCAACATATCCAGAAGCCCCTAAAACCAGTACTTTCTTCATTGTTACTCCATTTATATCTGTGGTTAAAAACCGAACATTGATATAATAGCGCGATATTTATCTTTATTCATCAATACGTTCCGTTTAGGTATCTCTCTATGTTGCTCTCTTCAATTATTCATCACACACGAGGTGATTTTGTTCGCAGGCTTATTGCGATTGCACTGCCTATCACCTTGCAGAGCATTATGTTTTCAAGCCGAGGCTTGGTGGATGTATTGATGTTGGGTCAACTTGGCGAAGCAGACATCGCAGCTGTGGGTGTGGCGAGCCGAGCGATGTTCGTGACGACCATTATGCTGGTGGGTGTTACCACGGGCGGTGCTCTTCTTACTGCTCAATATTGGGGCGCGGGTAATAGACAAGGTGTGAGAGAAAGCACTGCGCTGACGTGGCTGGTGTCGACACTGTTTGCTTTACTGACTATCGCGTTTTTCGTTTCATTTCCTGCACAAATCATGGGCGTGACGACCGACTCTCAAGAGGTCATCAACTTAGGCGTTGAATACATCGTAATTACGTCATTTAGCATGCTAGCGGTATCGTGTGTCAGCAGTATGGCTGTGGGTTTGAGAGCGATGCACAAACCCGGGCTAAGTACATTTTTCAGCGGTATCGGCATCCTGTCTAACGTGTTCTTAAACTGGGTGCTGATCTTCGGTAACTTAGGCTTTCCTGCGCTTGGAATCAAAGGTGCGGCGATTGCGACGGTACTGAGTGGCGCGATTGAAGTCGCGACTTTGTTTGGTTATCTCTATTTCTCTAAGCATTTATTAGCATTTAAGTTTTGCGATATTAAAGCGGCAGCTTCGATTGATAAGGTGGTTCGCTTCTTGAAGCTGTCTCTGCCGACCACGTTTAACTTCTTAGCATGGGTGGTTTGTTTGCTTACCACGCGATCATGGGGCAATCGGGCGTTCAAGGTCTGGCTGCGCTATCGGTCATGACGCCGGTTGAATCTATCTCATTGAGTTTATTGATTGGCCTTTCGAATGCGGCAGCTGTTTTGGTGGGTAATCAACTTGGTGCGAAAAACAATGAAGCGGTTTACTATCAAGCGCTTGGCTTAACAATTTTGTGTTTCTTAACTAGTATTGTTGTAGCCGTTTTTCTCTATTTCGTTCAAACGCCAATACTTAATGCCTTTAGCGCACTGACGGAAGAAACCAGAGCCCTCTCAGAGAAGTTCATTCTGATCCTCTGTGTGGGTATTGTCATTCGCTCGGTGCCATTGACTGTGATCGTTGGGGTGTTGAGAGCGGGTGGTGATGTGAAGTTCTGCCTCTATCAAGATTTGATTGCTCAGTGGGTGATCGGTATCCCATTGGCAGCCATCGCGGCTATCTATTTTAAGTTTCCACCTGAGTGGGTATATCTGCTTTTCCTAACGGAAGAAGTCCTCAAGTGGGGCGGGTCGCTCTATCGCATGAAAACAAGAAAATGGATTAAAAACTTGATAGGAAGTTGAAGTAGGGCGCACCAATCGCATCACTTTATCGTTGGCGTGTGATCTATCTTTCAAAATACTTCCTCCTAACAGGGAATTAGTGTAGATTCTCCTTCCAAATTCTAACTAATGCGAGCTGTTTAATGTTAAAGCTGTCAGACCTATGTAAAGGCTATGTCGATGGGGGGGAGTTTCACCCTGTTTTGCAAGGTGCTGAATTAACATTAAACCAAGGTGACCAGCTGGCATTAATGGGAGAAAGCGGTTCAGGTAAAAGTACTTTACTGAATCTTATCGCGGGCTTAGACCTAGCGGACTCAGGTGAAATCGCTTTTCCTCACTTCAATATGCACGACTCAACCGAGCGTGACCGCACCGCTTATCGCAGAAACAACATTGGCCATATTTTTCAGCAATTCAACTTACTGCCAACGTTAAATATTGCCGATAACATCCGTTTTTGCCGCCAGTTAAAAGGCTTACCTGAAGACAAAGGTCTCTGGAGACAGATTCTCTCTGCTTTAGATCTTATGCCTTTACTTGGCCGTTACCCTGAAGAAGCGTCTGGTGGCCAACAACAACGTGCGGCCATTGCGCGTGCGCTGTATATGGAACCAAAAATATTGCTGGCCGATGAGCCGACCGGTAGTTTAGATGAGCGTAATGCAGAAGCGGTAATGCGTTTGCTGACCTCTTTGGCTCGTCAATTAGAATGTACGTTGCTGTTGGTAACACACAGTGAAAAAGTAGCTCTGCATATGGATGGTAGGATCCGTCTGCAAGGAGGGCAACTGCATGTTATGGCCCGTAGTTAAGGCACTACTCGGTCACTATCGACGTTACCCACTGCAGATTATTTTGGTATGGCTTGGTTTAACCCTCGGCGTATCACTTTTGGTTGGTGTTACTGCTATCAACCAACACGCCAAGCAAAGCTATGCGCATGGCGAAAAACTCTTTTCGAATCCTCTTCCTTACCGTATTCGACCAAAACACAACGCCAATAAAATCCCGCAAGGCTTTTATATCCAACTTCGCCGTGAAGGTTTTCAACAGTGTTCTCCTCTTGATCACCATCGTATCACTGATGAAAATGGCGCAAACTTCATGGTTGTCGGTATAGATCCTGTTTCTATGCTTCAGCTACAACCTGGTATAGCGTTAAAAGATCTCACCGCTTTGAACCTCATGAAGCCACCATATCCAATCCTTGTCAGTGATGATCTTGCTGAACACATGGAATGGCACAACGGTGATTACATCCCTTTGATGGATGGTTCTGAACTTGGTCCTGTGGTTGTTGATCAAAATAATATGATTAATGGTACAAGGTTGATTGCGGATATCTCCTTGCTCCGAATGCTTAAACGAAGTGCTGGGCTTTCAGTGATTGCTTGTTCAGACATGCCCACTGAGAAGTTTGAACGTCTTAAAAATATGTTACCTAATGGTTTGACGATCTCTCGTAGCTCTAAGGCAGAGCTTGAGTCGCTGACCAGTGCGTTCCACTTAAACCTAAAAGCGATGGGTATGCTGTCGTTTGTGGTTGGCTTGTTCATTTTCTATCAAGCAATGTCGCTTTCTTTTATTCAGCGTCAACCGTTAGTCGGGATTTTAAGACAAACGGGTGTGTCTGGTTGGCAACTGACTAAAGCGCTCTGTTTAGAGTTACTGCTATTGGTTTTACTGAGCTGGATCTGCGGCAATGTATTTGGCGTGATGCTAGCAAACCAATTGTTACCTGCCGTATCTTCAAGCTTGGGCGATTTATACGACGCTAACGTCGGCTTAACGATCGACTGGAATTGGCGTTGGAGTGGTTACAGCTTACTGATGGCATTGATTGGTGCTTTCTTAGCGTGTGCGTGGCCACTGGTTCGTTTACTTAAGTCTCAACCGATTCGTCTGTCTTCTCGTTTGTCTTTGATGCGTTTTGCGGGTACCGAGTTCACTTGGCAAGCGTTGATTGGCTGTGGCTTCTTGGTTGCTGCTGTTGCTGTGTATCAAGCCCCTCAGACTCAAGAAACGGGTTTTGCGATTATCGCGCTAATGCTGATCAGTGTGGCGCTATTTACCCCGTTTTTGATGTGGAAGTTATTTAACAGCCTCTCTTATTCGTTGCGCTGGGTTCGTGCTCGCTGGTTCTTTGCTGATGCAGCTTCCAGTATGAGCTACCGTGGCGTGGCGACGATGGCGTTTATGTTAGCCTTAACAGCCAATATTGGTGTAGAAACCATGGTCGGTAGCTTTAGAGATACCACTGATAAATGGCTAACACAGCGTTTGGCTGCCGATCTGTATATCTACCCAACCAATAATGCCGCTGCTCGTATGAGTAATTGGTTATCCGACCAACCTGAAGTGGATTCGGTTTGGTGGCGTTGGGAGAAAGATGTGGCGTCTCCAGTCGGTAGTATTCAGGTGGTCAGTACGGGGCCTTCTGAAGGTGAGCTAGAAGCGCTGACGATCAAATTAGGTATTCCGAATTACTGGTATCACTTACATCACTCTAAAGGCGTGTTGATCAGTGAATCGATGTCTCTCAAGCTGGGGATTCGCCCTGGCGACTACATTGACCTCTATGATAGTCTCGGCTCTGGTTGGCAGGTTGTCGGTGTTTATTACGATTACGGTAATCCTTACCATCAAGTCATGATGTCGCATCGAAACTGGCTGTATGGCTTTGCAGGGCGGGGTAATGTCGGCCTTGGGGTAATACTCAAAGACGATGTGAATTCATTAGGGCTTCGCAGCCGATTAGAAAGCGTATTCAGGCTTGGCTCCGAGCGCGTTTTCGATAACAACAACATCCACAGTCAAGCGATGCGGGTGTTCGATAGGACGTTCGCGATTGCAGATACATTAGGTAACATCACCTTGGTTATCGCCGTCTTCGGTATTTTCTTTGCAACGGTTGCGGGTGAAGTGTCTCGACAAAGGCATATATCTTTACAGCGCTGTTTAGGTGTCTCAGCGAAAGAACTGATTCTGACCGGTAGCTTACAATTGTTTGTGTTCGGGCTTATTTCCTCCTTAATTGCGATACCGCTCGGCTTAGCGTTGGCTAGTTTGATCGTCGATATCGTGATCAAGCAGTCTTTTGGGTGGTCACTCGAGTTGCAAGTGATTCCCTGGGACTATTTACAGACATTTGCGTGGGCTATGGCAGCATTGATGTTAGCTGGTGCTTTGCCAGTGATGAGAATGATTCGGAATACTCCGATGAAATCACTGAGGGATGCGCTTTAGTATGTTTTTACGGAATACCTCAAATAAGTTAAGACAACGAATCCTGTCTTCTCTGCTATTAATCAGTTTCTTCGGCATCTTTTTAAGTGTTTGGGGTTATTACTCCTATTTCATCGATCCTGGTGAAAAGGGCGTGAATGAAGTTAACTCAATATTGGTTAATGAACACTTCAATGTGTTCGAACCTGTTTTGCCAGACCGTAATGTTTCGCTACCACAAGATTTTAAGTTCCACCCAGAGTTTCAGCACGAGTGGTGGCATTACTTCGCGTCTTTGAAAGGTGATGATGGTAAAGACTATTCGGTTCAGTGGAGTTTTTTTCGTATCGCAACGGACGAACGTGAAACACCGGGGTGGCAAAGCCCTCAAGTCTATATCTCAAATGTGGTGGTCTCTTCTAAGTCCAAAGTATGGAAAGAACAGCGCATGGCTCGTGGCGGTATTGGCCAAGCGGGAATGACTAATCGTCCATTCAGACTTTGGATTGATAACTGGAACTGGCGTGCACTCGGCAACACCCCATTCCCCGGGCGCCTTCAAGTGCAAACTGATACGTTTGGACTAGAACTCGACACCATTGCAAAAGGGCCCTATGTGCTCAACGGCGATAACGGTTATCAGAAAAAGCACGACTTATTACCTGTCGCGTCTTATAACTTCAGCGCTCCATTTTTATCGTTGAGCGGTGTGTTGAACCTAGACGGCGTTACCAAGGAAGTGGAAGGAACTGCGTGGGTACATAAAGAGTGGGGCAGTGGCTTACTTGGAGTGGGCCAACAAGGTTGGGATTGGTTTGTATTTAACCTCGATGACGGCACAGCGCTGAGCATTAACCGCTATCGTCATAACCAACAGTTGCCTTACATATTCGGGACATTAGCAACGCGCTCAGGCAAAGTTTACCAATTAACGGAATCCGACATTTCCATTCAACCATTGCAAAATACAACGTTGATGAATGGAAGACGGATGCCTTTGCAGTGGATCATTAACGTCCCTAAGCATGATATCAACCTCACAACGCGTATTATACGCAGGGATATGTGGCTTCCATTTGTCATACCATATTGGGAAGGGCCGATTAAGGCGAGCGGGAGCCATGAAGCGACAGGCTTTATGCAGTTAACTGGCTACTAAAAAACACCTAAGGCTATAATTTGATAGCCTTTTTTTATGCCTGCGCCTTTTAGCGTTCCCCAATGAATTGTGCATACAGGTTCGATGATCTCATCTATACTTAATTCATGGTGCATAACAACATTATGGAATATACGACGTATTGTTTAGTATTTGTAGGAAAAACCGAAGTTAAACATCCGAAGAAGTGATTATCTATCGATTACGCTTGGATATAAACTCATGGTTATTCTTTGTTATTCGTTTATTTAAATAATAAATATAAGGGCGAAATCATGACCGACGTCATCCGTGACTTCTTTAAAATGGAATCTGCTGGCGGCATCATACTAGTCATCGCTGCGGCGATCGCAATGTTTGTAGCAAACTCACCACTGAACGAAATGTACCAAGGCGTATTGCATAGTTACGTTCTTGGTATGTCTGTGTCTCACTGGATTAACGATGGCTTAATGGCTGTCTTCTTCCTTCTTATCGGCTTAGAAGTTAAGCGCGAACTTTTAGAAGGCGCATTAAAGTCTAAAGAGACAGCAATCTTCCCAGCTATCGCAGCCGTTGGCGGTATGCTAGCTCCGGCACTTATTTACGTGCTATTTAACTCAAGTAACCCAGAAGCGCTTCAAGGTTGGGCTATCCCAGCGGCAACTGATATTGCATTCGCATTAGGTATCATGGCGCTTCTTGGTAACCGTGTACCGGTTAGCTTGAAGGTGTTCCTATTGGCTTTAGCAATTATCGATGACCTTGGCGTTGTTGTTATCATTGCACTGTTCTACTCAGGCGACCTATCAACGCTTGCGTTAACGGTTGGCTTCATCGCGACTGGTGTGTTGTTCATGCTAAACAACAAGCATGTGACTAAGCTGAGTGTTTATCTTATTGTTGGTGCAATTCTGTGGTTCGCAGTATTGAAGTCTGGTGTTCATGCAACGCTGGCTGGTGTAGTAATTGGTTTTGCTATCCCACTGAAAGGCAATAAAGGTGAACATTCTCCGCTGAAGCATCTAGAACATGCTCTGCACCCATACGTCGCTTTTGCAATCTTGCCAGTCTTTGCTTTTGCAAACGCAGGTATTTCATTGGAAGGTATCTCAATCTCAAGCCTAACAGGTATGCTACCACTTGGTATCGCTATGGGTCTATTGATTGGTAAGCCTCTTGGTATCTTTGCATTCAGCTGGGGTGCGGTGAAATTGGGTGTTGCTAAGCTCCCTGAAGGTGTGAACTTTATGAACATCTTCGCAGTATCTGTCCTGTGTGGTATTGGTTTTACAATGTCTATCTTTATTTCATCACTAGCATTTGGCCCAACGAATGTAGAGTTTGACACACTAGCTCGACTAGGCATCCTGATGGGATCTACAACAGCTGCAATTCTAGGTTACTTCCTGCTAAGCGTTTCTTTACCGAAAACAGCAAAGCAACAAGAAGTAAAACTATAATCAGCGGTAGGCTCGTTTAACGGCGAGCCTATTCACTGATTAACAAGCTAACTTCTGAGTAGCAAGACGAGTCACAGAATCATCCTCCCCGATTCATGTGACAGCAAAGAACAAAAAAGCCGTGATAGGGTTTCCTATCTCGGCTTTATTGATCCTAACTGCTAGTATTTTTAGTTTGGTTAGTTATTGATGATCTAAAACTCCTAGATTCAACTCATTATTTTGATCGGCATGAATTGCGGATCGTTTTGGATGACCAGAGTGACAGTGTCATGTTATTTTTCTAGCGTGGTAAATATGGTCCACTCCTCGACGATCTGCTCATTCAGCCCGACAACCGTTGCTGTTACTCGACGGTTCAGTGCATGAGAAGTAGCATCGTTGCCATCGCTCTCTAAGCGGTTTTCACCGTAACCGACAACTCTTACTCGGCTCGGGTCTATACCATTCGACAATAATTCATCTTCAACGTGGTGAGCGCGCTTCTTTGATAACTCTAAGTTGTATTCACTCGCGCCGACTTTACTGGCGTAACCTTGAATTTCTATCGATGCACTTTGGTAGGTTTCTAAGAACTCAGCCATGGTAGTGATTTGATCTGAGAAGATAGGGTTAACTTTATAGGAGTCATTGGCGAAAAGGATGTTCAGCCGTCTGACTTCTTGCGAGCTAACCGTCTCTCCACAGCCTTCGTTGTCTACCAGAGACGACTCTGGTGTGCCAGGACAGGTGTCTCGTGCATTGACCACACCATCGTTATCATCGTCTTGCAGGTCAGAAATTTGCTCCGCTTCTGGCGTTTCTATGTAGGGCTCTTCATTTTGGCTAGAGCATGCACATAGCGTTATCGTTAATGCGGAAAGTAATAAATAAGGTCTCTTCATCATTAATACTCCACTGCCGTTGTCCACTCGTCTGGAATGTCGACCAGTAGAGCGTTCAATAGAGAGCCTGTCGCGTTCATTACACGGTATTTAGCGTACTGTTCAGAGTAATGCGCATCTAAGTAATCTTTGCGGGCTTCAAACAATTCGTTTTCAGTGTTAAGCAGATCAAGTAGCGTACGTTTGCCGATTCGATATTGTTTCTCATAAGCGATAACGGTTTCTGACGCCGAATCCACGTGATCAGACAAGAAGTTCTTTTGTTGTAACGTCAGATCCAATGCACTCCAAGAGAGGCGAAGGCCTTCTTCAACTTGTCGATAAGCACGATCTCTTAGATCTTTTGCTTTATTGAGTTGGTAAGCTGCAGCTTCTGAATTAGCACTATCGGTACCACCGTTGTAGAGGTTGTATCGCATTCTCAACATTGCCAAAGTCTCTTGGCTCGAACCTTCATCGCCTCCAGCATCATCTCGCCATGATTGAGATGCCTCGATAGAGAACGTCGGGTAGTTAACCCCTTTTGATTGTTTGTACTGGAAGTGCGCTGAATCGACATCTGCAGTCGCGACTTTGATGACTGGGTGTTGGTCCAGAGCATCAACAAGCGCGTCTGATAATGACAGAGGAATCATAGAAATATCGGCTCTTGGGTAGACTAAGCCAAGCGGTTCTTGACCCACTATTCTTCTAAATTGGGTGTGGGTATCAATTAGGTTGTTCTGTGCGGCTAATAAGTTGCCGTGAGCTTTTGCAATCCTTGCTTCTACCTGAGATACATCTGCGGTTGAGCCTATGCCTGAGACTGCACGCTTTTTGATGTCTTTATAGATTTTCTTGTGGATAGCGAGGTTACTTTCCGAAAGGGCTAAAACTTCAGTTGCTTTGACTGCGTCTAAGTAGATCTGTGTGACCTCTAGCGCTTTGTCTTCGGCATCCGCGAGCAATTGCAAACGAACCGATTCTGCTTCTGCGGCAGTACGATCAATATCATTGAGAGTCGATGAACCATCCCACAGCAACTGAGTGAGGGAAATCGTCGCTTCCTTTCTTGTGAGATCGGTATCGGGGCCGTTATTTGGTGCAGGGTTTATGCCTTCGTAACCAATACCAGCATCCAGGTCGATACTAGGTCTATAAGCACCACCTGCGGCGTCATTTCGTTTCCGTACACTCACAAACTCATTAAAGATACTCTTTATCTCAGGGTTTGTAGTCAAGGTAATGGCTACGGCCTGTTCTAAAGTTTGAGCAGAGATTGGAGCTGCAATAACTAAGCAACACATAATAGGTAATTTCAACAGTCTCAAAGTAGGTCTCCTTCTACTTTTAAAAGCTCCCGCCGCTTCCCAACAAGCGTTTAACTACTTAATTGAAAAGGGTATTAAACGAAGCTTAGGACATCTGCAAGAAATTGCTAAGTTTGTTGGCTTTATTTCGAATGTAAGTCTCTATCCTTATTGATTAATTTACCAATAGTAGCAAGTGGCAAGCTTCGAATGGATGCACCGTAAATAGAGGAAACGTAGTATTAGGTTTGGACTCAGATAGGTAAACGTTGGCTAGTAGGTTGTTTGAAATACGAGTTCCAGTGATAACAATGTGCCAAGCATGGTAGTTCGACTCTTAGGAAGAAATGACAGCATATAAAGAGGCGGTCGCGCTGTTCAGGTTGTAGTTAGTAGCTGTGAAGAGGGGTAAGTAAGGCTCACTCTCGTCCCAAACAACAAACAAAAAAAAAGCCCAAACCAACGTGGTTTGGGCGGATACAAGTATAGGAGTTAATAAGGAAAATGCAGTAATTAAGAAAGCAGTGAGAAGAACAAGTTTGACGGCCTGTTAAACTTCTAAATACGCTGTTTTCTATATAATTTATGACCCACCATTTCCATTTCAGTTCCAAGAAAATTCATTATTTTTTTCTTTTTTTGTAAACACACAGCGATTCAATCGGTTAGTGCTGAGTTTTATTAACTGGTACGACCAATTTGTGAAAATGTGATGTTGCTTGCTTGTTAAATAAATGTACTAAGCGTATATTTCAAACAGTTGTTTAATACGAGTGATTGAAATGGCACCAAGAAGTACAACCAAAGACAAAATCTTAGATGTGGCTGAAGGCTTATTTGCTGAGCACGGTTTTAATGACACCTCTTTACGCACGATTACGAGTAAAGCGAATGTCAACTTAGCTTCAGTGAACTATCACTTTGGCGATAAGAAGACTCTGGTTCGTGCGGTACTCAATCGTTACTTAGAAGCATTTATGCCAGCACTGCAAGATGCATTAGTGAACTTAAACTTGAACGAAACGTATTCTATGAGTGACGTGTTTGAGTCTCTGAGACAGCCACTAAGAGCACTTAATGATGTTAGGCCAAATGGTACAAGCCGGTTCATGTTACTTATCGGCAGAGGCTATACAGATGTGCAAGGACACTTGCGTTGGTTCATTACTACCCGTTATAGCGAAGTACTTTCTTTGTTTACAACGTCAGTAATGAAGGCGAATCCGAACCTCACTCAAGAACAGTTATTTTGGCGATTACACTTCACCCTAGGGACTTGTGTATTCACCATGGCATCAAGTCAGGCTCTGGCAGAAATTGCAGAGAATGACTATGACAGAAAGATAGATGCTAAGGCAGTGGTCGATATTCTTATTCCATATTTAGCCGCTGGCATGTCAGCAGAAGAATAAAACAATAAAAAGCGAAACATTCACAACCAATATAGTGAACAAAAGGATCTGAACTATGAGCTCTCTAAGACAAAAATGGGTAAGTGACCCAGCTTTTAAACTCTTTAAAAAAGTACTACCACCACTATCTAGCACCGAGAAAGAAGCGATGGAAGCGGGTAGCGTGTGGTGGGACGGAGAGCTGTTTTCTGGTAAACCAGATTTCACTAAGCTGCATCAATACCCAAAACCTCAGCTGACAGCAGAAGAGCAATCGTTCATGGATAATGAGCTTGAAACCTTGCTCGCTATGCTTGATGACCACCAAATTGTAAAAGAAGATCGAGACCTTCCTGAAGAGGTGTGGAACTTCTTACGCAAAGAGCGTTTCTTTTCGCTAATTATTGCGAAAGAGTATGGCGGTCGTGAATTCTCAGCACACGCTAACTCAACTATCGTAACTAAGATTGCGACTCGCAGTATCAGTACTGCGGTTTCAGTAATGGTTCCAAACTCTCTTGGTCCTGGTGAGCTGCTGTCTCACTACGGCACTCAAGACCAAAAAGACTACTGGCTACCTCGTCTTGCTGACGGTACAGATATCCCATGTTTCGCACTAACAGGCCCAGAAGCGGGTTCTGATGCGGGTGGTATCCCTGATGTCGGTACTGTGTGCATGGGCATGCACGAAGGTAAAGAGACGCTAGGTATCAAGCTTAACTGGAACAAACGCTACATTACACTAGCACCAGTGGCGACGGTACTTGGTCTGGCTTTCAAACTGCACGATCCAGAAAAGCTACTGGGTGACAAAGAAGACATTGGCATCACTTGTGCGCTAATCCCGGCTGACCACGAAGGTGTTGTGATTGGTGAGCGTCATGACCCACTTGGTCTTGCGTTTATGAATGGTCCAACACGCGGTCACGATGTATTTATTCCTATGGAATGGTTAATCGGTGGTGCCGATTACGCAGGTAAAGGCTGGCGTATGCTGGTGGAATGTCTGTCTGCAGGTCGTGGTATCTCATTACCCGCACTTGGCACGGCGATGGGCCACCTAACGGCGAAAACGACCGGCGCATACGCTTATGTTCGTAAGCAGTTCGGTATGTCGATTGGTAAGTTTGAAGGAGTTGCAGAGAGTTTAGGTCGTATTGGTGGCTTAACGTATCTACTAGAAGCGACTCGTACACTAACAACTACTTCACTCGATATGAAAGAGAAGCCGGGTATCGTTACGGCTATCGCGAAATATCACATGACAGAAATGGCGCGTACTATCCTGAATGATTCAATGGATATCCACTCTGGTCGTGCAATTCAAGATGGTCCAATGAACTACTTAGCTGCGCCTTACCTAGGTATTCCAGTTGCTATCACAGTAGAAGGTGCGAACATCTTAACTCGCAACCTGATGATCTTCGGTCAAGGTGCGACACGTTGTCACCCATACGTGCTAAGCGAAATGGAAGCGGCAGCAAACCCAGATGAGAAGCAAGGTGCGAAGGATTTCGATAACTTGTTGTTCAAGCATATCTCTCACGCAACTAAGAACACGTTTGGTGCGTTCGGTGCGGCATTGACAGGCTCTAAGTTCATTAAAGCGGATATGAGCGGTCCAACGAAGCCTTACTACCAAGACTTAACTCGCTTGAGCCGTGCGCTTGCAGTGAGTGCGGATTTCGCAATGCTTACACTAGGTGGCGAACTGAAACGTAAAGAGCTTATCTCTGCACGTCTAGGTGATGGTCTAAGTTACCTATACATGGCGTCTGCAGCGCTTAAGAAGTATGAAGATGAAGGTCGTCAACAAGCTGACCTAGACTACGTACACTACGCGGTTCAACACTGTTTCCATAACGCGGCTAAATCGCTACAAGAAGCGTACAGAAACTTCCCGAACAAGATGGTAGGTAAAGTACTTAAAGGTCTAGTTTTCCCTGTCGGTAACCACTTTGAAAAACCAAGTGATAATCTAACGGTACAACTGGCAGAAAGCTTGATGACTCCGGGTGCACACCGTGAACGTCTAACTCACCTTTGCTACATAGGCAAAGAAGAAGAGGATAGTGTTGGCCTAATGGAGAATGCGTTCAATGCGATGTACAGCATCAAGCCTCTCGAACGTAAGATCTTCAAAGCAGTGAAAGAGGGCAAAGTGGCTCGTAAAGGTCTATTGCAAGATAAACTTGCTCAAGCACTGGCGGCAGATGTTCTTACTCAAGACGAAGTTGACCAAATCATTGCAGCAGACAAACTTCGCTACGCAGCTATTCAAGTTGACCACTTCAGTCATGATTACAGTGAAACTTTGACTCGAAAAGAGTTAAAACCTAAGCTAAATAGCGTTGCTTAGATAAAGAAATGACAAAAGGCACCTTATTAGGTGCCTTTTTTGTTTTTGTCGTAGAAGTTGCAATAGAGGCGTTAACAAATGGTGACTTAGTCAGCAAATATTCACTGAGTGCTCCAACCACTTGCATTTTCGCCACATTTTTACAGAAATTAGATGCCATTTGCGTACGAAACTTTTATCCTTAACCTGATTTTTTAAGGAAGTTGAATATGATCATCAAACCTCGAATTCGCGGATTCATCTGTACTACAACACATCCAGTCGGTTGTGAAGCTAATGTAAAAGAACAAATTGCTTACACAAAAGCTCAAGGCCCAATCGCAAACGCACCTAAACGTGTACTAGTTGTTGGCTCTTCAAGTGGCTACGGCTTGTCTTCACGTATTGCGGCTGCATTTGGTGGCGGCGCTTCAACTATCGGTGTTTTCTTTGAGAAAGCCGGTACTGAGAAAAAGCCTGGCACAGCTGGTTTCTACAACTCAGCAGCGTTCGACAAGTTTGCTAAAGAAGAAGGCCTATATTCAAAAAGCCTGAACGGCGATGCTTTCTCTAACGAGGCGAAACAGAAAACAATTGACCTGATCAAAGAAGATCTAGGCCAAATCGATATGGTTGTATACTCACTGGCGTCTCCAGTACGTAAAATGCCAGAGACTGGCGAAGTAATTCGTTCATCTCTAAAGCCTATCGGTGAAACGTACACGTCAACTGCGGTTGATACGAACAAAGACACAATCATCGAAGCAAGCGTAGAGCCTGCAACTGAAGAAGAGATTAAAGACACTGTTACTGTAATGGGCGGTGAAGATTGGGAACTTTGGATCAATGCTCTTTCTGAAGCTGGTGTTCTAGCGGACGGTTGTAAGACGGTTGCTTACAGCTACATCGGTACTGAACTAACGTGGCCAATCTACTGGGATGGCGCACTAGGTAAAGCTAAGATGGATCTAGACCGTGCAGCGACAGCGCTGAACGAGAAGCTAGGCCAAACTGGCGGTACTGCAAACGTTGCTGTTCTTAAGTCTGTAGTGACTCAAGCAAGTTCTGCAATCCCTGTAATGCCTCTTTACATCGCTATGGTGTTCAAGAAGATGCGTGAAGAAGGTATTCACGAAGGTTGTATGGAACAGATCTTCCGTATGTTCAGCCAACGTCTATACAAAGAAGACGGCAGCGCGCCAGAAGTGGATGAAGTGAACCGTCTACGTCTAGATGACCTTGAGCTTCGCGAAGACATTCAAGATCACTGCCGTAACCTATGGCCTCAAATCACAACTGAGAACCTAAAAGAACTGACTGACTACGTAGAGTACAAAGAAGAGTTCTTGAAGCTATTTGGTTTCGGTGTTGAAGGTGTTGATTACGAAGCTGACGTTAACCCAACTGTTGAATTTGATGTAGCTGACATCTAATTCAAGTTATCGAATCTAAACGAAATAGGCGCTCATTGAGCGCCTATTTTTTTGTCTGCTATTTGGTTCAAGAGATTAAGAGCAGATATGGGATTCGAGTGGCGGGATGCGAAGAGATTTAAGAGCGGATACGGCTACCGCGATTCGAAGGGGGACAAGAGTAGAAATAAGGGATGAAGAGAGTTAAGAGCAGGAGTGGGGAAGAAGGCTTGAACCGCTTAAAAAAAAACAGGTTATAAAAAATGCACTAACCCAAAGTGAATTAGTGCATTCGAAATATCTAAGCTTGGCTGCTTTTAATGCAGCAGATGCTAGCTAATTATGATGATGAAAGTACCTGCTAAGGTCATCAATATATTGGCTATCGCATAAGTACCCGCATAACCCAGAGCCGGAATCGTTGAGCGAGCGTGGTCATTTACGATGTCCATCGCTGGAGCGCAAGTTCGCGCGCCAATGATTGCACCGAACAACAAAGCTCGGTTCATCTTCAATACGTAAGCGCCAACCAAGTAAGCGAAGAATACTGGCAGCACACTCACTACTAGGGCAATACCTATTACCTGTGGGCCAACTTGGGTTAAGTGCTCAAATATCTTACCACCGGCGCTCAAGCCGATACCGACCATAAAGAACATCAAACCGAGGTCTTTGACCATGTTCAGAGCACCTTGAGGCACATAACCGAAAGTAGGGTGGTTCGCTCGTAGGAAACCAAGCATGATGCCCGATAGAAGCAGGCCAACCGCGTTACCTAGCCCAAACGATACCTGACCGAATGTCATGGTGATCAAACCAAACAAAATACCCAAAATGAAGAAGCTACAGAAGGCCATCAAATCCGCCATTTGGCTGTGGATTGAGATGAAACCAATTTTCTCAGCTAGGCCGTGCACTCGACTCTTTTCACCACTCACCTGTAGGACGTCACCTTTAGAAAGCACGATGTTTAAGTCCATCGGCATTTCAATCTGAGCACGTACTACGCGGTTAAGGAAACAGCCGTATTCAGACAGGTTTAAGTCAGATAGGCGCTTACCTGCGATACTGTCACTCTTAACGACGATCTCTTCTTCCACGATACGCAGATCGAGAAGGTTACGGTCGAAAACTTCTTTACCGTTACGGAAGCTTGGGTCTAGACGAGCGTGGCTATCTGGGAAACCAACCAATGCGATCTCATCGCCTTCTTGCAGAATTGCATCACCATCTGGATGGGCAAGAATACCATTACGTCGAATACGCTCGATGTAACAGCCTGTTTGGCGATAGATGCCCAGTTCACGCAGATTCTTACCGTCAGTCCAAGAGATGAGCTCTGGTCCCACTCGATAAGCACGAATAATGGGCAAGTAAACCTTACGCTGACCTGAAGCGCCTAACCCACGTTCTTGGGCGATTTGCTCTGCCGAGTCGTGTAGGTTCACTTTTTGAAGTTTTGGAATCAAGCGAGCAAACATAATCATACTGATTAAGCCAACCAAGTAAGCCATCGCGTAACCGACTGAAAGGTTTTCGATAATCAGGCTCAAGTCCATGTTTCTTGGTAATTCTGCAAGCCCAGAATTCAGAGCATCTTGAGCACCTACCAATATCGGCGTTGCTGTTAAGGCACCTGCCATCATGCCTGCAGATAAACCAAAGCCTAGGCCAAGGTAATGACTACTGAAATAGGTTAGGGCAATTGCGGTAGAAAGTACCACAAGGCTCAGAATGAGGTAGTGCTTACCGTCTCTGAAGAAGATACCGAAGAAGTTTGGTCCAGCTTCAATGCCAACACAGTAGATGAACAGCATGAAACCAATGGTGAGCGCATCTGCGTTAAAAGAAAAGCCAAGATGTCCCATGATAAGGGAAGTAATCAAAACACCGATTGAATTACCAAGTTGGAGGCTACCGAAACGAATTTTACCAATGGCTAATCCAATCGATAAAACAACAAAGATGAGGAGAATGGGGTTTTGTTCTAACAGAAAAACAACGTCGATATTCACGGTGGTCGCTCAATAATTGGCGTGGAACACAGGGTAAGTTTGAGAGGTGAATTGTATCTAAATATAAATAAATTATAAGCAATATTTTGTTAATTTACTTGATTTTGACCTTATTCTTATTCCGTATGAAAACTGGTCATAAAAAAGCCCGCTACAGTGAGCGGGCTTTCTATAAATCGTACAGTCTAACGCCTAAATGGGTCAGCTGTTTAAGGCTTTAGCCCTGATTCTCGTTTGAGAAATCCTAGCTTAGTCGAAAAGACCTAGGTTTTCTTTTGCGTATGCTTCAAATTCTGTGCAGCCGCCGATGTGGTCTTGGTCGATGAAGATTTGTGGAACTGTATCGACAGGTTTACCAACAGTCTTCTCTAGATCAGCTTTGCTGATACCTTCAGCGTGGATGTCAACGTAACGGTAGTTGAAGTCATCGCGTTTAGCTTTAAGAGTTTCAGCATGCTCTTTTGCACGAACACAGAATGGGCAAGCAGGGCGACCAAAAATAACTACAAACATTTAATTTCTCCTAAATACGGGATGAGGCTCGTTAACTCGATTATGTTAACTATTCTTTAGTGAATGCCACTCAAAATTTCATAAAACCAACTATGCCTCAATGCCATGGGGAAATAAAGATGGAATTACCTCTTAATACAATAGGTTTTGTCTATCAGAGCAAATAATGGTCACAAAAAGGATCCATGCTGATTTCTGATGGGTATTCAGATTGATTACCCTTAATTTAAGAGTGTGAATTACCCCTAAGAATACGACATTAATCCATCTTTAATGCGACAAGTTGCACCTCGTCAAAAAAAGCGCATACAGAACGAGGCATCTTAATACTGATGCACTATATAAAGGCTAAATTCCAATAACCAAGAGTTCGCAGTTTTGTTCGGTCATAGGCGCAGGAGGCACCATGTTTCAATTTATGACATCTACAAAGATCATCTTTGGTGATGGAGCACTTTCCGCTTCATTGTCTCTCTTTAATCAATATGGCTACAGCGTGCTATTGGTTACAGGCAATACATTAGAGCGCACTTCAATTGTTACTGACTATCTTGATGCGCAGAGTATGCGTTATCAGCACATTGCCGTTTCCGGTGAACCTAATATCAAAATGGTTGAAGAGGCGGCTATTTCTGCTCGTCGATTTAAGCCAGATATGGTTGTCGCCATGGGGGGCGGTAGCGCCATCGATATGGGCAAAGCGTTGGCTGCGGTTTTACCTAATCAAGGCAATTTATATGACTATGTTGAAGTGGTCGGGCGTAATGTTCCTCTTAAAACCAAACCACTTCCGTTTATCGCAATTCCAACCACAGCGAGTACCGGCGCCGAGGTCACTAAAAACGCGGTGCTGAAATCAGGCCAAGACCAAGTAAAAATCAGCCTGAGAAGCCCAGACATGCTGGCCGACGTTGCGATTGTCGACCCAACCCTAACTCATGGAACCAATCTATATCTATCTGGGCGAGGTGCGATGGATGCCTTTACTCATCTAATGGAAGCCTACGTGTGTGGTGAACCGAATCCGTTAACCGATATGATTTGTGAAGAAGGGCTGCGTAAGTTGAGTGGTTCTGTGGTTAAAGCGTGTGTTTATGATGAGCCTCAAGCGCGTTCTGATCTTGCTTTCGCTTCTATGCTCGGTGGTATGGCGATAACTAATGCCAAGCTTGGCGCAGCCCATGGTTTAGCCTCCGCACTAGGAGGTAAGATTTCTGCGCCTCATAGTGTGATTACCGCGCGTTTAGCGCCGTTTGTGATGTTGGAGAACATAGCCGTTGCAAAAGAGCAGCAAAGAAGCGACATCCTAGCGCGTTATCAGCGAATCGCTCAGATAGTAACAGGTAACGTAGAAGCAATAGAAGAGGAGGCAATTTCTTGGTTATCGGAAGTGCTTGATACGCTTAAGTTACCCAACTTGTTGGAATTTGGTGTCTGTGAAGCCCAGTTTGATGAGGTGTCTGCCGACGCGCTCAAATCAGTGGCGATTAAAGGAAACCCTTTGCCGCTTAACCAAGAGAGGCTCGTGCATATTTTGAAGCAAGTATGCGAGAAGTGCAGTTGTAGAGAAGGGCATCATGAGGGAGCTTCAATGAATCAAATTGGGCAAGAGCCAGCTGTCGAGTCGAGCTTTACCATTATCAATTCTTATGCGTCCGAAAACAGCGTGGTTGAGAAGGGCAATAGTTGGACTATCTAACGGTCTTAAACTTGTTCGTTGTATAAGTCATTTTATACAGACAAATAAAAACGGAGCTCTAGGCTCCGTTTTTTTAATTCAACTTGTTCTCTGGTCATCTGTTTTCAGTTCATGACTAAGCAGATTAGAACTGAGAGTACTTCTCGTAACGTGAATCACGAAGTGACTCTTTGACGCGCTTTAGGTTCTCTCTGAAACCAGAACCACGACGTAGCGTAAAGCCTGTCGCTAGCACATCGATAACCGTCATCTGAACAACGCGACTTGCCATTGGCATGTAAACGTCAGTGTCTTCTGGAACATCCAGAGAAATAGACAACGAGCTCGCTTTATCCAGTGGAGAATCTTTTGCTGTGATAGCAATAACTGTCGCACCGTTTTCACGCGCTAAGTTTGCAATCTCAACTTGGCTTTTAGTGCGGCCAGTATGAGAGATAAGAACAATAACGTCGTTATCACTGCAGTTAATGCAGCTCATTCGTTGCATCACGATGTCTTCGAAACATGTGATTGGGATATTAAAACGAATAAACTTGTTTTGAGCATCTTTGGCGACAGCAGAAGAGGCACCCAGTCCGAAGAACGAAATGCGTTTTGCTTGAGTCAGCAAGTCAACAGCACGGTTTACTTGCATCGCGTCTAGACTGTTTTTAGCAACGTCTAGACAAGCCATAGTTGATTCGAAAATCTTATGCGTATAAGCATCTGGACCATCATCTTCTTCAACATTACGGTTCACGTAAGGTGTACCGTTTGCCAAGCTTTGAGCTAGGTGAAGTTTGAAGTCAGGGAAGCCCTTTGTGTCTAATCGACGACAGAAGCGGTTAACTGTAGGCTCACTCACGTCAGCCATTTTAGCTAAGGTAGCAATGCTAGAATGAATTGCAGTTTGAGGGGAAGCCATAATTACTTCGGCTACCTTGCGCTCAGACTTGCTGAAATTTTCCAGGTTTTTTTGTATTTTTTCTAATGTATTCATAGTGTTCACAAGGGTATAGAGAACAACTTGCTAGTTAATATCTTTTACCAGGGGGTATGGCTGAAGCAAATATCAGTAAACACAAAGCCGATGTATATTCGGTTTCGTAAATACTGCTGCGTCAAATAGATATCAAGCTAACTAGCACCATAGAGTCAGTATAAACCCAACATACTATTTACTAATACAAAAACAGGGCATGAATGCTTAAGAATATGACAAACCTCAACAAAATTTTAGAAAACTACAGAATTGGAAGAGAGTTTGAGCAAAAAGAATGCAAAATGGGTATGAACTGACAGCTTAGTTACATCAAAAAGAAAGAAATTTTCAATTTGATGCAACTAAAATTGAATGACTATGCGTTGATTTGCGTAACCAGTTTGTTGATTTTGCCCATCAAGTTTGGTGCTAGTTTAGAGATCTCACGCTGTTCTTCAAGCACTGACGAAAGAATGTCATTGCCTGTTAGTGGGTTTGCTAATACCACGCGGAAAACGATGATTGGCTGATGTACCCATGCTTCAGGGTTTAAGCGTGTACGTGACACGAAAGACTTACCTGTTTCACGCTGCTTCTTCTGAATAAACTTAGTCAGCTCATTGAGCAACTCATTCAGTTCGACACGATGTTCAGGCTCAGCTTTAAGCAGTGCCGCTTTGACTGACTCAGGGACATAGCGATAAGTCAGTAGGCAAAGCTCAGGTTCTGAAACCAGCTCGAAGTCGCTCTGATCTTTAATTAGGTCGGCAAAGTAGCGCGCTTTGTTGATGCTTTGGTCGATCAGCAGTTCATAACCTGGGCGGCTAATGATGTGCATTGCGGCGTAAACCAGCATTGCCATACCTGAACGAGAACCTTCTAACGTATGGCTGCCTAAATCTTTTGAGCCTTTACGAAGAATGTATTGAGCATGATGTTCAATCGCAGTCATCGCATCTGGCTTCTTAAACAGAACCATACCCGCACCCATAGGGATATAAAGCTGTTTATGCGCATCAATCGTGACTGAATCCGCCAGTTCAATACCATCAAGTAGGTGACGATGATTGTTAGACATCAGAGTCGCACCGCCCCAAGCTGCATCAACGTGGAAATGACAATCGGATTCGGCACACACCTCAGCAATGTCTCTTAGCGGGTCGATATTACCGGTTTCGGTTGTACCAGCCACACCAATGACGGCGAAAGGTTTGATCTTGTTCTGCTTGAGCTGCTCGATCTTGAGTCTTAAATCATCAGTACAAATACGGTTGTCGTTATCTGTTTTAACAGACACTAGACCTTCTTGACCAATACCAAGGACATCCGCGGCTTTTTTCAGAGAGTAGTGGCCACGTTCAGAGACTAAGATGGCAAGGCCTTCGTAGTCGTAGTGCTTCATGGCTTTAAACAGGCCTTCTTTTTCTACACCTTTGAACGAACCTTGCGCTTTTAGTGCGTTGTTACGTGCAACCCAGAGCGCTGTAATGTTCGCGATGGTACCGCCAGAACAAAACGCACCTAAAGAGTGGTTTGCGCTGTGCATCCAACGAGAATAAAACTGGTCACTATCTTGATAAATCAGGCGATGTAACATGCCCAGAACTTGACGTTCTAGGGGAGTGAAAGCTTTTGAGGTCTCGATTTTTACTAGATTCTGATTCAACGCAATCATGATTTTTGAAAGCGGCATCAGGAAGTACGGCAACGCAGAGGTCATATGGCCAATAAAACTTGGCGAAGACGTGTGAACCGAATGAGACACAAGAGAATCGAGGAGATGCTCAGTATGTTCAGAAACAAACTCAGGCTGCTCTGGGATATGAGCATTTGAAAAATCTTTCTCAATTTCACGTAGCGGCTTTTCTTCAGCCACAATATGTTCACGTAAGAATTGATTCAGGTTTCGTGAAAGTTTGTCTTCAATTTGAGTGAGTGTTGAATCTGGGCCTTCAGGTACCGTGAAGATACGTAGAAGACTGTCGAAGCTAACATCTGCTGTTTTTTGTTCCGTAACCATAGCAAGCGAGTTATTTTTCTAATATTGACGCGAGCGGGACAATCTAAACGAAAACGGGAACAATGTCCCGTCTTAATTATGAAATCCAACTTCTCAAAAAAGCATATTAAATGCGGGGTTATTTACACTTAATCGCTTCAAGTTTACTGATCGACTGGTTGTAACGCTGCAGCGCTGAGTCGATTTGCTTAGGGTGACTAAGCAGCTCTGCAAAGGCAGAACGTAGTTCGTAGTTTTGAGCGTGAGGCGTTGATTGGCGGTCATCGAATGTTGTTTTCGCGATTTTACCAAGCTCATCATCACGTGTTGATAGCGTTTTAATGTCGTGTTGCTCAAGTTGCAACCAACCTTCTACAGGTTGCTCTGTTGCCACTTTGCTTGAATCGTTCACAAGGTAGTAGTTAACCGCAGCACGATTCAGCTCAAAGTGGTGCTTACGACCTTCTAGGAACCACTCACTCACTTCTGTTAGCTCTGGATATTGCTCAGAGGTTAATGCAGCAAGGTCGGCATACCAATTCAAAGAAGCGTCGATGTACGCATCATATTTTTTTGCTTGGCACTGGTTTGTCTCAGACATTGAATCTGCTGCAAAAGAGAAAGTAGAAGTTGAAGCTAGCAGTAATGCGACGCAAAGGCGTTTCATAGTGGTTCCTTTTGTAAGTTTATTCTTTTTATAACTTTGTCGTTACAGGTTACCGTGATCGTTATTTGTTGAGCAATGACACTTAGTGTCTTTTTATTTCGGTAACTGTATCGGCGTATGGGCATTGGTATTCGAGTTGCATTCTAATCTAAAACAAACGCTATTCCTGCGATCTAGTTAGCAAGAGATACAAAGAACAACATCAATATCGGAACAAGCAAACTGAGGATAAAGCCACTGACGATAGCGATAGGCACACATCTAACGCCGCCTGTTGTTTGAATGACCGGTAAGGTGAAGTCCATCGCAGTCGCACCAGCATAACCAATGGAAGTGCATGGGTAGCTGCGAATTAGCACTGGAATCAGTACCAAGGCAACTAACTCTCTTAACAGCTCAAGCATGAAAGAAGCGCCACCATAGACAGGACCAAAGGCGTCACCCATTAAGATACCAGCCAGAGAGTACCAACCAAATCCAGAAGACATTGCCAAGGCTTTGAACAGAGGGATATCTAGGATGTAAGCCGCGATTACACCACCTAACATTGAGGTGATGATAATGGTGATTGCGATAACCATACCGTGCTTGTTGAGTAAGATCTGACGAAGTGTGAGTCCGCTATTACGCAGCTGAATGCCGATAAAGAATAGAAGAACAAACAGAATCCATTCGCTTGCGGTATCAACCCAATCAAGGCCAATAGGCAGCACTAAGCCAGCGATTAGCCCTGAACCTACCACTAAGATGAGTTTTGCAGATTCCATCGCCATAGAAGAGAGGGGAAGCTTCTTCTTGCTACTGTCGGTTTTGAGTGGCAATAACTTATCAATAGCGGGCAGTGCCATTAGGTTACATACGCTTAAGCAGACAAAGAAAGTGACGGTATATAGAAGGATTGTCTGCAGGTTACTGCCTAGGTTATCGAGGGCGGCTAAGCTTAGTCCCATTAACGCCAGAATCACGTAGATCAACCGCGATGTTGAGCGGTTGATAAATTCTAATGTCTGAGCGTTCGAAATTGCAAAAAGATACCCCACGACGAGTGGCGCAAATATAAAGATCATCCCTGTAAACATGCTTTCCCCATTGCATTTACTTCATATTACACTTACTTGTAATTTAACAGTGACTTAGAAGCCGCTAGTATTGATCACGTCGCTTAGCTTTGCATTAAAATCATGCTTGCTCAAGTTGCTTAATTTATAAAGCACCTCTGCACCTGTCACGTTAAGTTCAACTTCGTGATCATCGATGTTCTCATCCTTGTTTCTGAACATCAGCAGGTGGTTAGCGATTCGAGCGATATCTAAGTAAGAGACTTCACGCTGTTCGTGGTTATTGATGGTATTGCTACACACATCAATAAAGTCGCTGTCGAAGCCCCAACGGTTAAGCACCAATTTACTGGTAGCAGAACATTGGCCTTGGAAGATTTGTAGAGCGATGTCGTGATCTAGGTAATTGCCATTTTCGAGGTAGAGGTGGTATTCGCTAACCAAACAGAACAAACCAATATCAGCCAGTAATCCAACAAGCAGCGATTTTTCATGCTCAAGGTAACGGTATTCAGTAGGGGAGAGCTCTTTGAAGCTGTTGGTAACAAGCACCATAGTAGCGCCCAGCTCTTTTGATACAGAAGCGCTCTGAACCAATACCTTATTACATTCTTTACTGAGGTTGACTGAGTGTTTGAGTTGCTCAATAGCCTGAGCCGTCACGATGTCACGTACTCTTAATATGCCAAGGCGCGACACCGCCGTCATAATATCAACACAAGTAATATTACGTCGGTTAAAGACGACAGAGTTAGCCACACGAATGACAATAGCAGCGAGGCCTGGGTCTTCGAGTAAGCACTCGGCAACGTCAGCAATCCCAGTTGATTCAAGGGTACAAAGCGATTGAATCTTCAGTACAACGTTAGGGATAGGAGGAAGTGTTATTTTTCCCGCTGAGATAGAATGTCCAACAAGTTGGGCAAACTCTGATTCTAGACCCTTTAAGAGAAGAGTCTTATTTTGAGGTAGCCAGAAAAACGATAAATGATTCATATAAAAAGTAAAAACAGGTCTGTCCTGCCATTTTACAAGCCACGATGCTGCGAGGCAATACTCACCCGTCTACATAACCTTTAATAATTTGAACCGGTGTATCACTAGGTGTCCAAATTCAAGCATGGTTTGATAGTTTACTGTGAAGTCAATCATGAAAAACCGGAATACTCAATTGATTGATGTGAACTAAGTCCAGACTTATTTTTCTTTTCGAAGTATGATTTATTTAAAGGTGAAAAACGAAACCATAATATTCACCTATAGAATAACAAAATAGATTTAAAATTTTCGCATAACAAGCTGCTTGTCTGGTGATCAACCTAATCGGGGTAATTTGATTAAGGATCAACGGATATGACCGAGACAGCATTTATTAATTACGTGAATCAATTTGGTGAGCATCAAAAACGTTCTATGTTCGGAGGTATTGGCCTCTTTCAAAATGACGCTATGTTCGCTTTATTGAGTGAAGGTTGTTTATTCATTAGAGGTGGAAAATCATTAGATAAAAAACTGACCGATCTTGATTGTGAAAAGTATCGTCATGTAAAGAAGCAGACAACAGCAACCGTAAACTATTACGACATTACGGATCTGTTTACCTGTGAACATCCTGAATTGGATAGTATTATTCGTACTTCAATCGATAATTCAATTCAGCAGCGTAGCTTCAAGAAGTCATCAGCTAGCCGTAGATTAAGAGATCTACCAAACATGCAGCTTACGTTAGAGCGCATGGTTAAAAAGGCGGGGGTGGATGATGTTTCAATGTTTATGAAGTTGGGCGCACCTGAAGTGTTTAATAAGGTTCGCGAAGCGTACGGAAACGATGTTGACCTAAAACTACTTTGGAAATTTGCGGGTGCAATTGATGGTATTCACTGGAAACTATTACAAGAGCCACGCAAGCAGCAATTACTGAAGAGCTGCCACTAAAGAAGTTTGCCTTATATGCTTAAGATTACTGTCAATAAAAAAAACCGAGGAATGTCCTCGGTTTTTTTGTTTCTGTCCTAGTCGGATTTCTTAAAAGACTAAGTATCAAAAGGCTAAGTGCTCGTTAAGAGCTAGCTTGGCTTTAAGTATTAGTACTTGAAGCGAGCAGTGAACATAAGTTGGTCACCGTAGAAGTCGTTAATACGAGCTTCAGCACCTAAAGAGAAAAGCTCTGTAGAGTGGAAACGCGCGTAAACAGAACCTGTCCAATCATCGTTGTCATCGATAGAAACGTAACCACCTTTACCACCAACTTCTAGTTGTGGACCAAGCCATTGGCGAACACCAATGTTGATTTCCATACCGATATCAGTAGAGCTTGAGTTCTCAGGTTGAACGATACGAGCTAGCATTTCACCTGTTAGGTCTGCCCAGTTGTTTAATGGAGCGTGGAAACCAAGACCTACAGCTGAGTCGTAATCGCTTTCAAATTCTGAATCGATACGTGCTATAGCGTGAGCGTTCGGGTGAATGGACTTACTGAACGCACCACCAAATGTTACTGGGCTAGCACCGATACGTGCTTCAAAGTAATCATAGTTAAAGTTGCTCATTACCTGTGGTTGTTCATCAACAGCTAGTGCTTGACCAGAAGCCAATAGCATAGCGGTAGTAAGTAGAATTTTGCGCATAACGACCGTAAACCTATATTAGTGTTAATTCCTTTGGTTTGAGACAAATCGGCAAACCATAAACATTGAGACAGTTTAATCTAACTCACGGAAAAGTAATCCTTTAAAATGTAAAACCTTACTCATTTAGTTAAAAAACAAGCAAATTAAGGATCAGTATGTAACGGAGATCTCATGTTTAGGGCGAATGAGAAAAATAGACGAGCGAATTATCCAAAATTTGTATACATTCGGAAGGTTTTTATATCGGGTGACGCTATTCTCAGTATCCATTAACCAATCAGTGCTATTCACCAAAACTGGTGCGTTTATCCGCCATTGAAGTCAGTATGCGCTCGGTATCTAAGATGGAAGTCCAGTTTAGCAATTGCTTGTCGTTGGCAATGACATAGTCAGTCAATTGTTGAGTAATCGTGTCTCTCAGTTGATCGCCTTGCCAAGGTTTTGAAATATAGAAATCAAGTGCAGCGTTGTTAATGGCCGTGACGGTATCTTCCAGCCCAGCTTGCCCTGTGAGCAGCAGCTTACGTGTTGGTTTAGTAGCGTCGTGTTGGTTGAGTTCGATCAGAAAATCAATGCCGGTTTCTTCTGGCATGATGTGGTCGCATAAGATTAACGCGAGCTTAATACCATCTTGTCCCATTTCTTTGATTACTTGCTTGGCTTCATCGACCGACTCTGCACCTTCAACCAGAAAGTTCTCTTCAAATATCGCCAAGTCCTGAAGGACACTATTGAGAACTTCAGGTTCATCATCGACACATAAAATTAGGTACTTATTCATGAGGTGCTCCTTCTTGTTTGAATGGAAGCCACACTTGCATGTTTGTATGGCTGCCTACCTCTGACTCCACCAAAATAAACCCTTGATGAGCCGAAACGATTTGTTGAGAAATGGATAACCCAATCCCTAAACCAAAGTTGCCTTCTTTTTTAGTCGTGAAATTTGGGTTGAAAATAGTGTTGATGTCTTCTTTGGCAATGCCGTGGCCAGTATCGGAGATTTGCACCACAAGAAACGCGTCGTCGCCTTTTGTCTGTTGAGAAGTGGTGATGGTCACTTTTCCTCGTTCAGATAGGGCATCGAGCGCATTGGAGATAAGGTTGGTCCACACTTGTTGCAGCGAGAGCGACTGGCACAATAAAGGCGGTAAGTCGGTATCGTAATGCTTTTCGAGTTGGTGGTGTTTAAGCCTGTTTTCGAAGATCACTAAGGTATCTTCAAGCCCTTCGTGGATATCTGTGTAGTGGCGAACTTCTTCATCTTCTCTAGCATAGCTTTTTAAGCTTTTGACCATATCGGCAATACGCTTGCTGCACACTTGAATTGAGCGGATAGAGTTTCCAACATAATGGTAATGCTCTAAGTCATTGAGCAGCTCTTTGCCTGCGACAGGGGACGCCTTTAATGTGTTTAGAACCGTAGAGTCTTGGCTTAGGTTTAGTCTCACGGCTTTTTTTGCTAAAGCACGGTCATTAATCGTCGACGTAAGATGCTTTACGAGCTGTCTTTCTTGGGCTGTTGATAGTGGCTTAGCTAACTTTGAATGTGCCAGTACGTCAGTCCCTTTATTGGACTCTGGAACGGATAGGTTTGCCAATATTTGGTCGAGATGGTCTGACAGAGTTTCGATGCTTCTTAATATGGCAGCAATCGGGTTATTCAGCTCATGTGCGACTCCCGCGACTAGCTGCCCGAGCATCGCCATTTTCTCTTTCTCGATCAGTTGTTGATGTGCAGACTCTAATGATTCTAGTGTCTGCTGCAGTTTGATCTTATTGGTGATGCTGCGTTGCAAACGTCGATTAAAATGACGGAGCAATAGATTGGTAAATAAAGGCAGCAGGGTATTGTTTGAATGCATCACCTGAGCAAAGCTATCTTTATCCAGTTTGATAACGCGAGTCTGCGTTAGGGTGATCGCCGTAGAAAACGAAGGCTCGCCTGTTACAAATGACATCCCGCCAACAATGTTCCCTTTGGAGTGACGTACCACTTCCCGCTGTTGCCCAAGTTCATCTTTCTTATAAAGAGCTGCTTCACCCTCAATGATCAGCCATAAAAAGCGATTGTCTTCGCCTTCCACAGTGAGTAGATGCTCAGGGGAATAGTCACGAATGGCCTTAGTTTTGTCATCTTTTGAAAACACATCTTGTAAGGCACTGACGACACGTTCTGCAAGGGCATTATCCGAAAGCTGGTGGTAATCGTGAATGAAACCCGATTGGAAAGAGTGAATCTTTTGCTCAATGTGCGCTCTGAGTAAGCGTTGTTGATCCAAGGCATCGCTGTAAGAGAGCAGGTTTTCTGAGTCGTATTGGATAACAAAAGAGGTCAGCTCTTTTTGCGCTGATTTGAACAGAACCTGATCTTGAACCGGTTTGGTTAAACAGTGGTTGAGCCTACCTTCATTCACAGCGGTTAAAATGGATTGAATGTCTGACGAAGCGCTGACTAATATCGTTCTTGCGGTATTACTATGGGGCAGCTGTTGAAGTTCAATCAGGAATTGCACGCCATTAAATTCAGAATGATGATGAGTGATCACCAAGGCAACGGTTTGGTTGTGATCATGAATATCTTCTAATGCGTGATGTGCGTCTTCTATGTTCTCGGCAGTATAAATATCGAATACAGAAGCCAACGGAGCCAGCTCCGAACGTATTCTTTCAATGCTAACCGGATTATTGTCCAAACAGATAACAGCGTATTGATTCACAGCTCAACCTTAATAGTAGCGACGTCTTTAGCCTAGCAAGAACCGCCGAATAAGGATGAGAGCTAGCCGTTAATTTATTGAGGCAATCGAAGTATCGAGCAATAGACTGATTTAACTCAATGTTTCTTGTTTGCTACTGATGGGTTAGACTAAAAAAAATAGACACGTGTAGAAAGAGAACTCATGGAACAGTTAAGAAAAATTGGTGCTATTGGCGGAGCAATCTCACTGGCACTTTGTTGGCCGCTAGCGGTTGGGCAAATTGGACAAAATGCGATTACCGATGGCGTTGCAAAGCTTAACAATTCAAGCATTCAAGCTGAGATCGTGGAATACGATAGAGGTTACTTGTCTTCCAACGTAACCACTCGTTTAACTGTGACGGATGAAAACCTGAAAGAGCAACTTGCGATTGATGGGTTGCCGAGTGAGTTTGTCATAAATAGTGCGGTTAGCCATGGTTTGGTGAGTCTAAATGCACTGTCGACGTTTGAGAATACCGATATTCTGCCTTTAACTCTGACCACTAGTACTGAGCTAAACGGCAACACTGACTTTAACTTTGAGTTAAGCCAGTTCAATCACCAAGGTTCTGATGAGAATGGGACTTCGGTCTCGATCACTAAATCGAATCTTTCTGGCCATGCGACTGTTTTAGGCCAAGTTGATTACGAGCTTTCAATCCCTTCAGTTCAAATTGATTTTGAAACCGGTGAAGAGGTAACGCTGTCTAATCTGAAAGGTGTGGGTTCAGGCCAACAAGCGAAAGGCTACTGGTTAGGTACTCAGAATTTTACTATCGATAGCTTCTTGGTTTCAGATTCTGCAATGCAGCCTTTCATGACCATTGAAAATTCTAAGTACGATTTTGAATCACATCTAGATGAAGCAACTAAGCGTCTGTGCAGCAACCTCAAGCTGGATATCGCAAACATCGAGACCAGTGAAGGCCAGTTGAACAACCTAAACGTCGATTTTGAAATGTCGAAGTTGGATAGCGAGTCGTTTGAGAAAATCTTTGAGATTTACCAATCTAATCCTGTGATGACGCAAGAAGACGTTGCAGAGATCATTCCATTTATCGATATCCTGTTTGCTAAAGGTTTCGACCTTTCAATGAACAACATGTCGTTAGAGTTAGGTAAGGGACAGTTCGAATCTAAGTGGTTGGTGAGCGTGCCGGAAGGGACCGAAAAGATCAGCAGCAACCCTTCGATGATCATGCCTGCATTAACGGGCAACGTTCACTCTAGCTTCTCAAATGAACTTGTTGAAGAGTATCCATTCATCCGTGAAGGTATCGATGAATTGCTTGTGATGGAAATGATCAAGGAAACAGACAGTGGTTATGAAATCAGCGCTGACTTAGAAAGTGGAAACCTAGTGTTCGAAAATGGACAAGAAATTCCATTAATCGCTCTACTTATGCCGGTTTTTGTTCAATAAACAGAGCAGGCGTGAATACTGATAGGGTGATTTAGCAGGTTAAGCTTAAACATTTTATACGGTACAAAACAAAAGAGGTCTTAAGACCTCTTTTGTTGTTTTTATGTTGGGTAAAACATGGTATTACTTGCATAGTTATTATTTAGCAGGAGCAATCATCCCCATGGAACTTACATTAGATAACGTATTCAACTTCAGTGCTGGCCCAGCTGCACTGCCTAAACCGGTAATGAAACAAGCGCAAGCGGACTTTATTGATTGGAATGGTTTAGGGACTTCCGTGATGGAAATCAGCCATCGCAGCAAGGAATTTATTCAAGTTGCTGACGAGTCCGAACAGGACCTACGTGATCTTCTGAACATCCCAGACAACTACAAAGTTCTTTTCTGTCAGGGGGGCGCTCGTGCTCAATTCGCTGCTGTTCCTCTAAACCTTTTAGGTGATGCGACGAAAGCGACTTACATTGATGCGGGTTACTGGGCAGAAAGTGCAGTGACTGAAGCGAGCAAATATTGCGAAATCGATGTATTCAACGCGAAGACGTCAATTGATGGTAAAGCAGCGGTTGTTCCAGCTAAAGATTGGAAAATTGACCCGGAAGCTGCGTATGTACATTTCTGTCCGAATGAAACCATCGATGGTATTGAAATCAGCGAGCTTCCTCAAACGGATAAGCCAATCGTAGCGGATATGTCATCTAACATTCTGTCTCGTAAGATTGATGTGTCTCAGTACGGTGTTATCTACGCGGGCGCGCAAAAGAATATCGGCCCTGCGGGTATCTGCATTGCAATCGTACGTGATGATCTACTCGAACTCGCAAACGACGTGTTGCCGAGTATTCTGAACTACAAAGTACTTGCTGAAAAAGACTCAATGTTCAACACACCACCAACGTACGCTTGGTACCTATCAGGCCTTGTGTTCAAGTGGCTGAAAGCTCAAGGTGGCGTTGAAGCGATGGAGTTGGTGAACAAAGAGAAAGCAGCGCTGCTTTACGATGCAATCGATAGCTCAGCTTTCTACAAAAACGATGTTCACACTGCAAACCGTTCTAGAATGAACGTGCCGTTCCAACTGGCGAAACCTGAGTTAGATGGCAAGTTCCTAGAATTGGCTGATGCTGCAGGTCTGAAATCACTGAAAGGCCATAGAGCAGTAGGTGGAATGAGAGCTTCACTTTACAACGCAATGTCTCTGGAAGGCGTTCAAGCGCTGGTTAGCTTCATGAAAGATTTCGAAGAGAAATACGCTTAATCGATGATAGGGCTTTGACTGATAAATTGCTTATTTGATTTTTATTGTGTCGAATGCACCGAACGAGATAGATGCCGCTTTTGCGGCATTTTTTTTGTCGTTAATAATAAAGGGTATGGTATGTTGATTTATTGTAAGAACAGTCATCCAGAGATATGACGGATGTATCAGAATGAGCAGACCTTTCTCTTAAAGCGAGAGTATCAACTGTTATTTAGGCACTTTTTACTATATAACGTGTCGCCCAAAGCTAGGTCTCTAATCATGAGCAGTGAGCGATAAGCCGCATCGCCCGGTTTATTGATGGGCGATTAAAATCCAACGTCAAATTTTTACCACAAGGAACCAAGTGTGAGGTTATTGAGTCTATTTGCGATGCTATTTCCGGCCGTTGCTTGTTCGTCCACACTTGAAATATGGGCTGGTATTAATTATGAAACGGCCGATTATGTAAAAGAACATATCGAAGCGATGACTGATCATCGTGTAGAAATTCGTTCGTTTGACGTCAACAGTATTCGTTCTGAACTGCTTGTTGCTGATCCTAGAGACAATACCTTTCCCGACGCCATCTGGGTTCCTTCTGACTTCTTAGGTCTAACTGAATATATCGATTTAGCGACGCTTCCTGATGCTTGGGTCGATACCCAACGCTATGAGAAAAAAGCGCTTGATGCAGTGGTCATCAACGGTGAGCTTAAGGCGTTACCGGTTGGTATTGGAAACCAAGTCGTTCTGTATTCGAGCAAGCCTCAAGCGCAAGTCGTGACATGGGAGAGCCTAATTGAACGCTCTGCTCAGTCCGATCAAGTGAGCGTGCTTTTTCCCAATCCAAACATGTACTTCTATCTAGCTTTCTATCAGCTTTTTTCTGAAGACTTATTATCGTCGAAGAATGTTAATGGTGAAGGGTTAGTTGCTATCTTTGATTTCATCGACATGTTGCAGCAGAAAAAAGTCATCGAATCATCGTGCAGCGATATTTGCGCGAGGCAGAGGTTCATCAATGGGGAAGTCGAGTTTTTGATTGACGGTGATTGGGCGTTCAGCGAACTCGATGCCGCCTTTGGTCGAGATTTGTACATCAATTCGTTGCCGACCTATCGTGGTGAAAGTATGTCTTCATTTAGTGGCGCAAAGGTTTTTGCTGTCACGGAAAAAGGCATGCAAAACCCAGATAAGAAATTGGCTTTGAAAGAAGTCGTTCAATACCTGCAATCAAACAGTTTCACCTATTTAGCTCACTCGAGTGCCATGGTTTCGCCGTTTTATGAGGTTAATCAACGCCGTGTTGAGGAAGGTAACCAGACACTTTCAAATATGTACGATGAGTTTCAAGCATCGCAAATGATGTCGAGTGACTACAAGATGGCGATCGTTTGGGAGGCATCGGCTCGGGCGTATCAGCGTTACAAGTCAGGGATGCCAAAGAGTGAACTGCATAAGTTTTACAATGATTTTGTTCAATATTACTCGGCGAATATGAGGGTAAGAGATTGAAGCTATCATTAAAATACACCATGGGCTTGGTGTTGCTGGCTTGCTCAATGCTTCCTGTTTACCTAGCGGGACAGTTGATTCTCAATAAACAAAACCAAAGTTCTTTAGAGCAAAAAGAAACCAAGCTGGACAACTCTACGACCGGTATTCGTCAAACCGTACAAGAGCAAATTAAGCTGACGGCGAGCCTAACTCAATGGTATTCGCATGACCGATCATTGATTAAAGCGGGTGGTAATATCTTTTTCTCGAGTGTTGTTTGGGACAAGATGGATAGCTTCAATGCGCTAGCGGAGAGTGTGTCCGCGACTTATATTCTGGACCAAAACTGGAAGCCCATTTATGACAGCAAAGGCAGCTTGTACCATTTTGAGCAGAGCCAGTTATTAGAAAGCTTGAAGCGTCCTCAATCGGTTTATGGGCAAGGGAAATTGTTCCACACCGAGTTTACCGAAACTGAAGTGGCGGATAATGCCGCTGCAGGTATCGCTTTTGTCGCGCCGATTTTACCTTATCGTTTGATAGAAGGTTCTACATACACGCCGCAGGGTTATCTTGTGGTTCTTATGGGGTATGACAGACTTAAGACTAAAGTGACGCCTTTCCTTTATCAAAATGAGTCGGTTGAGTTTAACTATATTGATTCAACGGATGCTCAATCTTCTGAACAAAGTGCGAACATTATCTCTATCGACAGCACATTCTTTACCGACAAATTGGTACTGAACGTCAAACATCATATTTCCGACAGTGAGCGTTTATTAGAGATGCAACAAGCTCAGGTGGTCTTTGTCAGAATATTGGTGGCGACGCTTGCCATCTCGATTGTGTTTGCTCTGTTCCTAAGCCGCTGGTTCTCAGGGCAGTTAAACCTGTTGGCTGAATCTGTTACGTCGTATTCGCATAACCAGTCACCGACTCATAGTGTGGATGAACATCGTTTTACAGAGTTCGTCACGCTGAGTCGTTTATTGGAAACCTTGTGGGGTCGCATACAATACCAAGTCCGTGAGCTTACAGAAAGTAACGATAAACTCGAAAGGTTTAATGTTCTGCTAGAGGACTTAGTTGAAGAGAAAACCAGCAAGTTAACGTATTCGCTCGCGCGTGAAGAATCCCAGAAGCATCGTCTTTTGAAGATCGTTCAGTTTGCATCATCAAGACACGCGGCTGAATATCGGTTGATTCCTCAAATGGTCGATCAAGAGTTAAAGACATTACTTGTTCAACATTCGATTCAGTTTCATTTTAACCGGACTGGCGAGGCTGACCTGATACTCTGTGACTCACAGGGGACGGCGATCGGGTATTTTTGTTCAAGTTCATTTGATGTCCTCAGTGAAGAAGATCTTCTGATTTTTGACATGTACCAAAAACAGTTAGCTGGTTGGCTAGAGCTCGAAAATATTACACGGATTAACATGCCGACTGGCTGTTTGAATCGTAAAGCTTTTAATGAAGATCTCGAATTCAGTAAACGCAGCATTAACGACAATCAAAATCAGATTTCTTTGATCATTATTGATATCAATGGCTTGAAAACGACCAATGATGTTCATGGGCATGAGATCGGGGATGAGCTGATACAGCGCTGCGTAGACGTAATCAGCCACGAATTGACACCTGCCAGTAATCTATACCGTTTGGGTGGAGATGAATTTGCGGTGCTTACCTTAACGTCTGGTGAGTCGAGTTCGCTAAATGTCGCAAAGATGACTGAGCAGTTGTACATTGCTCAGGAGCAACAGGCAATCGAGACTAAAGCGGGTATCTCTATTCCTGTCAGATTCTCGATTGGTGCAGCCTCTAGTGATTCAACAGACGTTGAGCAATTGTTCTCAGTCGCTGATGAGAATATGTATCAGCAAAAGCGTCTTTATTACCAAACGTTGTCTGTGGTTGGGAAGTAATAATGCCAATCGCGCTGACAAATAGCGATCACGATTTTCGACGCCCATTAGAGCGGAACTGCTGGGGTGTGACGTTATAATATGTTTAAACGCTTATGGGAAATGCGCTTAGTCGGGCCAACCGTTGCTTAAACACAGACGATAAAAATGAAAAAGCCCACCAATGGAAGTTGATGGGCTTTGTGTTTGTATTTAGCTTACGTAACTCAGCTAGAGCCAGAAACTCTTCAGAGGCATCTCAGAGTCAAAGTGATGAGCAATTTGCGCTTGGAGTAGCTCAGCGGTCGCAATAGCGTCAGTTAATGCATGATGCGGCGTGTAGTCGGGCAGATGGTATCGACGACGACTCTGACCCAGTCTCACTGAAGCTGGCTTCTTACCTTTCAGCTTGTTCCACAAGCCGCCAGCCAGTTTATTTTGGATCTGAGATTCAATCTCCAGCGTGTCGAGGACTGGGAACTCAATGCCTTCACCGAGTCGCACTTTCAATGCATTGTCCAAAAAGTCACGTTCGATACGACGATAGTGAACCACAGGGATATGTCCCGCCATTGATTCTAAGATCTCGCCCAACACTTCGCTAAGGTCTGGCGCATCAATGATGTCATTGTGAGTGATGCCATGAATCACGACAGACTCTTCTTCAAGTTTCTGTTTTGGTCTTAGAGTCCAGTGTTTGGCTTGTCGCAAGTAGATGCGATTGAGCGTAAATGGCACTAAACCAATGGTAATGATGCCGTCTTTGTTTGGGTTTAACCCCGTTGTCTCAAAGTCGACAGCCAAAAACATCACTTCTGAAAGTGGCGTATCAGGCGCAGGAAGAGGCTGGCTATAAAAGTGCTTTAAGCGCTCGTCTCTCGCTCGTTCAAGCTTCTGAGCAAACTTAAATGGCCAATCGACCGCAGGTGATCTGAATAGTTTGTTCATAGGCCCTACTTAAACTTGTTGCTGGCTTGATAACGGAACTTAAGGAAGTTTTGCGCATTACTTAATATTTGGAATGCATCCTTTAGGTTACGTCGTTCGAAGTCAGACAGGTTCTCTGGCTCGATGTTGTTATCAGGCTCGATGTTGTTGTCGACATCGTGTGCTTGGTGGCGAATACGAACCAGAGAGATAAACTCCATCGCATCTTTCAAATCTTGAGCTCGGCCTTTTGGCAGAATACCGGCGTCAATAATGTCATCTAAGCGTTCGAACGAGTTCTTAGAGCGAGACGCTACCGCGAGCGAGTGAACACGAATCAAATCGGCGAGTGGCGCAGTACCACGACGCTTAAGGTTGATAGAGTTGTTGTGACGGCCATCTTTCTCCATCACGAAATCTTTGAAGAAGCCGAGCGGAGGTGTACGGTTGAGTGCGTTACGTGCAAGGCACGCCAAGAAGCGATTGTTCTTACGTGCGCGTCGAACAATAAAGCTGTTCAATTGCTCGGCCCATTTCAGACGACCATAAACGCCATCTAAGTCGAAGAAGATTGAAGCATTTAACAGTGCTTTCGGGTTTGGATCATCAATCCAATCGGCAAAGCACTCTTCCCATTGTCGACGAGTCATACGCCACGTTGGGTTAGTCGCCATGATATCGCCAGTACAATACACATAGCCACACTGATCTAAGCCATCACAAATAAAGGTCGACAGCTCCTCAAAGTATTTACCGTGCTTTTTCTCGTCGTAGGTATCATCAAGAATGATTGCGTTATCTTGGTCGGTAACCAGCAGCTGCTCATCACGCCCCATAGAGCCCAGTGCGAGGAAACAGTAAGGAATAGGCGACTTGCCCAATTTCTCTTCGCCCAGTTCGATAATTCGCTGCTTAAAGCTACGACCAATTACCGACATTGCAGTACCCACCATGTGGGCGTTGGCATCTTCGTTAACTAAGCGCACAAAGCTGTCTTTTACTTGCTCGGAAAGCACCTTCAGATCTTCGATACTTTGTTGCTGGAAGATACTACTTACCAATAACAGCGAGTTTTGAGACTCATAACGAACAATATCGGTCGCTTCGATAATACCAATCGGCTTCTTATCTTTAAGCACTGGTAAATGATGCACGTTATAGCGAAG
Organism: Vibrio sp. 10N.261.52.C2; assembly: GCF_041471425.1. Taxonomy (NCBI): domain Bacteria; kingdom Pseudomonadati; phylum Pseudomonadota; class Gammaproteobacteria; order Vibrionales; family Vibrionaceae; genus Vibrio; species Vibrio sp. 10N.261.52.C2. The sequence goes on from NZ_JBFROH010000035.1 coordinate 74,513, forward strand.
CATGGTCATCATAGCTTCGTATACGTAAGCATTGTGATCGAGAGAGATAACCTCAGGTGTCATTACGCTAGAGACTTCATCCGATGGGTCAAGCCCTTCAGCTAAAACGCGAGTACATAAATCTCGGTCGGTGATGATACCAATCACGGGTGTTGAGTCATCTTCATCATCTTCAACGATATCTGGGTCGATGATCAACAAAGAGGAAACATTATCCTGTGCCATCATGGTCGCAGCTTGCTGAATCGTGCGCGTTTTTTCGATCATTGGTGCTTCGCTGGTCAGCAGCGTTTTAACCTTGGATGTCGTTAAGTCGTTAGCGTCGTTGCTGTCTGAGTTGGCTTGGCGCAGTCGCGCGTTATCTTCTACTTCTACGAAATCGGCAAAGGAGTCGTAGTTGTCGTAGAGCTCTTGGAAGATAGGCTCAGGAATACAGTAAAGCAGGGTATCTTCGGTGGCTTTAACTGGGAAACGCACCTTGTTGTTGGTCAGTAGGCCCATTTGACCGAACAAGTGGCCTTCATCCAGGCGGTTATAGAGTTCGCCTTTACGGCGGTAGACTTCGACTTCGCCACTTCGAACGATGTATAAGTCATGAATTTGATCACCAAAGTGAATGATAGGGGTATCTTGGCGGTAATAAGAAATTTCCACGCTACTGGTCACTTTCGCCAACATCTCCTCAGGGAGTTCTGTGAAAGGGGGGTATTGTGCCAGAAAGTTTTGAATCTCTAATAACTCAGCATCCATAATGATCATCCATTGGTTTGTATGATTTCATGGTACAACATTTGATAATATTTTGCCGTCACAAATCAATCTGTGAGCTAAAACCTTTTTAAAGTCTTATGGATAGACTAACCTTTCAATTAATGGAGTGACAGTTTAAGGATGATAGGAATGTCGAAGTGGAAGCTTAGTTTTGTATCTGCGGTTTTTATGTTTTCTCCAAGTTTGTGGGCGGACACTAACGCGGTGGATATTTTAGATTACGACCATATTTATGCCACGGCGCATTCGGGCAGTTTAAATGAAGATGCAGGCAGTAATAATAACGCCTCGTCGTATGGATTAGGCGTCAGTTACGCGATGACGGATGATTGGTTGTTGCTGGGAGACTACAGCGCACGCTTTATTCACCCTGATGACACCACAACTCGAATTGATACGCTGATGCCAGGTGTTGGTTACCGTTACAGCATTAAGAAAGATTTAGATATAGTGGCTTACTACCTGCTTGGTATCACAAAAGGTAAGGTTGAAGATAATGACACCAACCGAACTGAATCTTCAGACACTGAGTTCATCCAAGGGGTAAAAGCTGAGCTTAACTATGGCTTTGCGAAACGTTGGATAGCTAATGGGAGTGTGCAAGTGAATCGAAGTGACCTGTTTGATGAAGAGGTCTATCACTTAGGTTTACGTTATCTAGTGACCAATAAGTTTGCGATTGGTGGGTCATATCAACATCGAGATGGTGAAGGTAAAATTCGTAGCGAGCGTACTCACGAGCTAGGAGTGGAATTTTTCCTAGAGTATTAGCCAGTAACGAAAAGGCTAAGTGCACTAATAGCTCTTATATACAAAGAGACAGACACAAAAAAGCCAGCTTAATTGCTGGCTTTTACACATCTATTGGTCTGCAAATACAGGTTTCGCTTTTCGATTAAAGAACCGCAGCGATACCTTTACATAGAGGACCCATGTTTGACTTAGTCATACCAGCAACACTGATACGGCCAGAACCAACAATGTAGATTGCGAATTCGCCTTTTAGGCGAGTTACTTGCTCTTTGCTTAGACCTGAGAACGAGAACATGCCGTTTTGACGTTCGATGAATGTGAAGTCTGCATCAACACCTTCTGATTTCAGTGTCGTTACGAATAGTTCACGCATCTCTTGGATACGGTCACGCATTTCTGCCACTTCTGCTTCCCATTCAGCACGTAGATCAGCATCACCAAGGATGTGAGTAACGACAGCACTGCCGTGGGCCGGTGGGTTAGAGTAGATAGAGCGGATAATGCTCTTAACTTGAGAGAATGCTGTCGTTGCTACGTCTGCTGATTCAGCAACCAGAGTGAATGCACCAACACGCTCGTTGTACAAGCCGAAGTTCTTAGAGAACGAGCTAGCAACAAGGATCTCTTTGTTGTATTGAGCAAAAATACGTAGGCCAGCAGCATCTTCTTCAACGCCTTTTGCAAAACCTTGGTAAGCAAAATCGAATAGAGGCAGCAGTTTCTTCTCAGCAACCAATTTAGCCAGTACTTCCCACTCTTCAGTTGTTGGGTCGATACCTGTTGGGTTGTGACAGCAGCCGTGAAGAAGAACGATATCGCCTTCAGAAGCTTTCTCTAGGTCAGCAACCATACCAGCGAAGTCTTTGTCTTTAGTTTCAGCGTTGTAGTAGCTGTATTGAGCAGTTTCGATCCCCGCAGCTGCGAAAACGCCGTTGTGGTTAGCCCAAGTTGGGTTACTGATCCAGATTTTCACTTCGCCCAGTTGGCGCTTGATGAATTCACCCGCTACGCGAAGTGCACCTGTACCACCTGGAGCTTGTGCTGTTTTAGCGCGTTGAGATGCAACGATCTCTGCGTCTGAACCGAAAAGAAGTTTCTGAACCGCTAGACCGTATTCAGCTGTACCTTCAATCGTTAGGTAAGATTTGGTTTTTTCGTTTTCAAGAAGTGCAGCTTCTGCTTTCTTTACTGTTTTAAGTACTGGTGTTTGACCATCTTCATTTTTGTAGATGCCAACGCCAAGGTTGATTTTCTCTGCACGAGAGTCTTTTTTAAACTCTTCAGTAAGGCCGAGGATAGGATCGGCGGGAGCAGCTAACACTTTTTCAAACATAATCTTCATCCATGTCAATTGAGAGGGGATAGTATCTATGGGTAGTTATACCTGTATGGAATTTTTAAGACAATACGAAGTGAACAGAAAGACCAAAAAAAATCCATTTCAATCAGATTTATTGACTAAAGAGGATATTTGATAACAAAACACTCTACGGATTAACCTATAGGGTGCAAGAAGTTAGTGGATTTTGAATAGATTACGCTGGTTGAGCAATAAAGCTTTCGCGCTCGAGTTCACTCGCTACATTTTTGCCATCTTTGTAGGTCGCAGCAATTGAAACAAACGCTTGTTCGACGACCAGAAAAGCTTGGACAACTTGCGGATCAAAATGCGTCCCATTGCCCTCTAAGATGATCTGTTTAGCTTGTTCATGAGTAAAGGCTGGCTTGTAGACTCGCTTCGAGATGAGCGCATCATAAACATCAGCTAATGCCATTAAACGGCCAGATAACGGGATATCTTCACCAGACAACTGATTAGGATAACCACTGCCATTCCATTTCTCGTGGTGAGTCAGAGATATCTCCTTTGCGACTCTTAAGAAAGAGCTACTTCCCAACTGCTTTTCTGCAATAGATAACGCTTCAGCCCCAATCGCGGGGTGACCTTTCATTATCTCAAACTCTTCGTCCGTCAATTTGCCCGGCTTCAATAACACACTATCAGGAACACCTACTTTGCCCACGTCGTGCAAAGGCGCAGATTTGTAGAGCAACTCGATGTAGTTTGGTGTTAACAAGCTTGAGTGGGTTTCTGATTTGCTGAGCTCTTGTGCGAGCACCTTGACGTACTCTTGAGTTCTTAGGATATGTGCGCCCGTTTCATTGTCTCGAGATTCAGCCAATGCCGATAAGCTCACAATGGCCACGTCACGTGTGGTTTTGACTTCGTTTTGCGCGGTTTCAAGGCTATCAAGCATGGTATTGGTCATAGATGCCATTGAGCCAAGCTCGTTGTAGCCGAAAATAGGTAAGCGAACGCCTTGCTCGCCATTGGTGACTTTGTTTAATGCGTGCTCTTGGCTTAGGAGAATACGCTTAATTAGCTTGCTCCAAAGCGTCATGATGGTTATCGCGTAGCCACCCAGTACCACAGCCAAATAAATAAACTCTTTGATCACGCTGATCTTGCCGGTGCCATCCAATAAGCGGTCAGGGTTATGTTCTAACCAGAAGATGTCTTTGACAGCAATCATCGTCAACATAGTCGTCAGTGTTACCAGAAGCACGATAACCAAGCCTATCATCTGCTTGACCAGTGAACTTCTTTCACCAACCAGTTGGAAGTCGAATTGTCCAGTCGTCTCCATTTTATCCATTTGGCTGAGCTTGGCATTCAATTGAAGAATGGTTCCGGTAAAGAAGCCGAATAGACTCATGCCAAACAGCACCTTCAAATTACTATCTATGGTGAATTCATAGCTTAAGTTTTAGTAGAGCGCGAAAGGCACACTTGCAGCAAAAAATAGCAGGGTATCGAGTTGCGCGAATCGGCCTTGCTTGACCAAGGTATGTTGCGCCAATGGGTAACGACGTGCGAGCCATAATAAGATAAACACAATACTGACTTGTGTGAAAATCTCTAACGTCGTTAAGCTATCGAGCATAGGGCACACCCGACTGCCATAGGTGCCAAACAGCACGCCAGCAATGACGTATAACTTAGTCGTTAGCGATTGATTGTAATTTGAAGTATCCATCGGTAAGCCTTTGTTCTCATTCTTATTAGATTTACGCATTCATTGATTCACGACTTTAGAATTTCGAATGATTAGCATAGCTGACGTGAATAAGACCGGAAATTCTATCGATAGCTTTCGTGGATTGATACAAGAAACTGGTTTGTGTTAGAGATTTGTTAGCTAGGTGGGGGTTATTGCAGCATTTTTATGAAGATACTTGAATAGCCCCGGTCGAGGGTCGAGGCTATTCAGTCTGTGTATTGGGTTAGAATCGCGCGTGATTGAGTTCGCTATCTACTTTACCCCGTTACTTTTTGAGATTGATTTCAGCTTCGATTGAGCCGGTTTCAATCTCAGGGTGAGACGCTAGTTTGTCTGCAGCCCATTGGTTGATGTGTTTCAGAATAGCAGACACCGCGTGTTTTTCCGTTGGTGCTTGGTCTTGTTCGACATCGATCTTTTGCTTTGGATGTGAGCCTGTCGCATCTTCAGCAATATGGAGCCAATCTGGGTGCCAGTAATATGGCTGACCGCTCGGTGTTGTCCAACTGTGAACACCGTTTGACTCTCCTTTATAACTTAATTGGTCTGCTTCTATTTTTTTCATTGTTATCTCGCATGTTTTTGGGTTACATCAAATTATTGAGGTAGAAAGCCAACTTAGCTCCTACCTTGGGTACAAACTTAGCAAAGCTTACAAAGTTATCTGTGAACTAATTCACACTATTGTGGAAATTAGGTGCGATCATATGTATAGCAGCAATAGTTGTTGGCGTAAGTGATAAAATCACCGGCTCACAGAATTTCTCTAGGTAGTACAATTAGATGGCGCGTTATGAAGAGCTTGCAAAGGATATTCGAACTCAGATAGCCAACAATACGTGGCGATCCGGAGAGAAGATCCCTTCGGTACGCATGAGTTGTCGAAATTACAACGTCAGCAATAGTACTGTCTTACAAGCCTACCAGTTGCTAGAAAGCGAAGGGTGGATCATCGCTAAACCTCAGTCGGGCTACTTTGTAGCGCCAAGGCTGGACGGCGTTGACTACGCACAGCCACTCGTTAGTGAAAAGAAAGCCATTAATGACCGCTTATTTGATTTCTTGAAGTCGAGTTCAGCCGAAGGTGTGATTCCTTTCGGCTCTGCATTCCCAGATCCTGACCTGTTCCCGTTACCTACCTTGACTCGAAACCTTGCCAGCGCGGGTAGGAAGATGACTGGCGCGAGTGTGATAAATAATTTGCCACCGGGCAGTGAGTCCTTGAGAAGGCAAATCGCACAGCGTTATCTGCAGCAAGGGATTACGGTTAATCATCAAGACATCGTGATTACGTCGGGTGCTATGGAGGCGCTCAACTTGAGCCTGCAAACGGTCACCAAGTCGGGTGATAACGTCGTGATTGAGTCTCCCGCATTCTATGGTGCTCTGCAGGCTGTCGAGAGGCTCGGGCTTAACCCGATCGAAGTGGACGTTTGCCCAATCAATGGGTTGAATATAGAGCAGTTTGAAAACGCGCTACAAAACCAAGATGTTAAAGCGTGTTGGCTGATGACGACTTTTCAAAACCCAACGGGAACCAGTTTGTCGGAACAGGCAAAGCGCTGTGTGGTAGAGATTGCAGAACAGCATGGAACCTACATTATTGAAGATGACGTGTATGGCGATCTTTATTACGAAGGGCATAAGCCGAAGCCACTAAAGGCCTTCGATAAGACCGATTCCGTCTTGCTTTGTGGGTCGTATTCAAAAAGTTTGTGTCCTGGTTATCGAGTAGGGTGGGTTGTGAACACGCGTTTTAACGACGCGATTCAAAAGTTACAGCTTCTTTCTACGTTATCGAGTAGCGCTCCTGTTCAACTTGGTGTCGCTCATTTCTTAACGCATGAAAGCTACGACAATCACCTTCGTAAACTGCGTAAAAACCTTGTCGTCAGGAAAGAGCGATTTATCGATGTCATTAAGCAGTACTTTCCGCATTCAATAGAGATTGAAGAGCCGGCTGGTGGTTACTTGATATGGATTCGCTTTTCTGAAAAATTCGACAGCCAACAGTTTCATCAACTGGCTATCGAACAAGGTATTAGCGTTGCATCTGGCGATCTGTTTAGTGAGCATGGCAGAGTGGATAACGCGATACGATTGAACTTCTCTTATGAACTAACAGAAGAGAAAGAACAGGCGCTCATCTGGCTTGGCAAACTGGCACATCAACTTACGCACTCGTAAAACCTTAAGTCCCTCATAACAAAGACAATCATTCCAACTGTACGGGTTGTTTGTGGGGTAACTGTACGCCTAATTGACCAAAGAGTTGTGATTCAATAACGGTAGACCAAATATTGGAGATACCGTTATGTTGAAAATGACTATGGGAAATGAAGTTAAGCTGATTATTGTCGCTATTGTGTGTGCGCTTCTGCTTATTCTCGGCCACGTACTGCTGGCAAAAGCATTCGCTGATATGGCGTGGGCGGAATACACCACTGCCGCGATCCCATTCGTTATGATGGCAATTTGCGGTCTTGCAATAAAATACGCTATCGACCAAGATGTGGATTAGCTTTTGAAATAATGAGTCTCAGATAGTGGCACGCAGAAGCATCTGGACTCGTTTTATTCCGAACATAAAAAAACCTCCGCAAGTGCGGAGGTTTTTGTTTGTTCTTAACTTTTAATATCGAATAGGTTTCGAATTAGAAGTTTGCAGAGCGTGGTGTACGTGGGAATGGAATCACGTCACGAACGTTACCCATACCTGTTACGTAAGATACTAGACGCTCGAAACCAAGACCGAAACCAGCGTGTGGCACTGTACCGTATTTACGTAGGTCGCGGTACCAGCTCATGTGCTCAGGGTCGATACCCATAGCAATCATACGCTCGTCTAGAATGTCTAGACGCTCTTCACGTTGTGCACCACCGATGATTTCACCGATGCCTGGTGCAAGTACGTCCATTGCTGCAACTGTTTTGCCGTCGTCGTTTAAGCGCATGTAGAAAGCTTTGATGTCTTTCGGGTAGTTCTTAACAATAACAGGTGCTTTGAAGTGCTCTTCAGCTAGGTAACGCTCATGCTCAGAAGACATGTCGATGCCCCACTCAACGTCAAACTCAAATTTCTTACCAGAGTCTAGTAGGATTTGGATTGCGTCAGTGTAGTCAACTTGTGCGAAATCAGCGTCTACGAATTGCTCTAGACGAGTAATTGCTTGCTTGTCGATGCGAGAAGCGAAGAACTCAAGGTCGTCGCGGCGCTCTTCAAGAACAGCAGCGAAAACGTACTTAAGCATGTCTTCAGCCAGTTTCGCTACATCGTTAAGGTCTGCAAACGCAACTTCAGGCTCAACCATCCAGAACTCAGCTAGGTGGCGGCTTGTGTTTGAGTTTTCAGCACGGAACGTAGGACCGAACGTGTAAACCTTGCTTAGTGCACAAGCATAAGCTTCAGCATTAAGTTGGCCAGATACTGTTAGGAACGTCTCTTTACCGAAAAAATCTTCGTTGAAGTCTACGTCGCCTTTTTCAGTGCGTGGTAGGTTTTCCATGTCTAGCGTAGAAACACGGAACATTTCACCAGCGCCTTCTGCATCAGATGCAGTAATAAGCGGAGCAGAAGTCCAGAAGAAGCCTTGCTCGTGGTAGAAACGGTGAATCGCTTGAGATAGACAGTTACGTACACGTGCTACTGCGCCAATCACGTTTGTACGTGGACGTAGGTGAGCAACTTCACGAAGGTATTCGATAGAGTGACGTGTCTTAGCCATTGGGTAAGTGTCAGCGTCTTCAACCCAGCCTACAACTTTAACGTCAGTTGCTGCTAGTTCGAAGTCTTGACCTTTCGCAGGAGACTCAACAATCTTACCCGTTACTTCAACAGAGCAGCCAGTTGTTAGCTTTAATACTTCGTTTTCGTAATTATTAAGATTATTAGGAACCACGGCCTGAATCGGGTCGAAACAAGAGCCGTCATAAATGGCAAGGAAAGAGATTCCAGCTTTGGAATCACGACGTGAACGGATCCAGCCGCGAACAGTTACTTCACTGTCTACCGCTAGCTTGCCGCCAAGTACGTCTGTTACAGGCGCGTAAGTCATGTTGATTTCATTCTCCATTGAGGGACAAATTCAACTCAAAGTCTCTGGCATTGCTGCAAATAAATATACATTTGCACAATAATTAGCCGAAACATTAAGTTGTATAAACTTTTTAAATCGATTGAACATATTACCTGTCATACCGACAGCTTCAACCTTTATTCTTGCTTGGTGAAAGAAATATTGTGTCTACTGACCATAAATACGTTTGAGGGTGTGTTTTTTGTTCGATCTTAGCGTGCGCCTTACGTTCCGCCTAATGTGAATCGTCGAATGAACAAGGCGTAATCGAAACCTTTGTTTCCAATAATTGGAGTGTGATTGTGTTGAAACTCGCTCTATATTGGCGCGGATTCAGTCATATTGGACTTAATCACCTTCTTAATTTCCCACTAAAGCAACAAGAGGAGTTTAATATCTACGTGTTAATTACGCCGCCTTAACCCCTGCATTCTCTCTACACCCGCACTTTTCGAGCGCTCGCTCATTCAAGAAAAACAGTCGATCAGATTATGTCTCAACAAGGCAGGACTGGCTGTACAAGTAAAAGAGAATTACATGCTTAATTATTTAAAAAAACACTGGTTATCAAACGTCAAAGGAGATTCATTATCTGGGGTTGTGGTTGCACTCGCATTGATCCCTGAAGCCATCGCATTTTCAATTATTGCAGGCGTTGACCCTAAAGTAGGGCTATATGCTTCGTTCTGTATTTGTGTCGTAACCGCTTTGGTTGGCAGTCGCCCAGGAATGATTTCCGGAGCAACAGGCGCAATGGCGTTGTTAATGGTCACCTTAGTGAGAGAGCACGGATTGGAGTACTTGCTTGCTGCTTCATTTCTTGCAGGCGTTATTCAAATCGCGGCGGGATATCTCAAGCTCGGTAACCTGATGAACTTTGTTTCCAAATCGGTGATTACTGGATTTGTTAACGCGCTCGCCATCCTAATCTTCATGGCCCAGCTCCCTGAATTGGTCAGCGTCCCTTCGAGCGTTTATGTATTAGTCGCTTTGGGTTTGGCGATCATTTATCTGCTTCCTTATTTCCCCAAGTTTGGTCGTGCAATACCTTCTCCATTAGTCGCGATTGTTGCCCTGACAGTCATTAGTTTGTTGTTCGGATTAGATGTGAGAACGATTGGCGATATGGGTAAGCTTCCTGATTCACTGCCTGTCTTTTTAATTCCCAATATTCCATTAACGTTTGAGACGCTTGCAACCATCCTGCCATATTCGATTGCTCTATCTCTGGTTGGCTTGTTGGAATCCTTGATGACAGCGACAATAGTGGATGACCTGACCGATACTGAAAGCAATAAAAACAATGAGTGTAAAGGGCAGGGCGTTGCGAACATCGTGGCTTCCCTTTTTGGTGGCATGGCGGGTTGTGCGATGATCGGTCAGTCGATCATTAACATCAAATCAGGTGGCTTAACCCGATTATCCAGCATGATTGCCGGGGTTGTTTTGTTATTAATGGTGGTGTTTGTTTCTGATTGGTTGAAGCTGATACCGATGGCAGCTTTAGTGTCTGTGATGATCATGGTTTCTATCGGCACATTCTCGTGGCGTTCTATTGTTGAGCTTAAAGACCACACACTTCCAACTAATGTAACCATGTTAGCGACCGTGGTGGCGGTGGTGTTTACTCATAACTTAGCGATTGGGGTGGCGGTTGGCGTGGTGTTATCGGCTCTGTTTTATGCACATGCCAGCAAATCCATGGTGTTTATATCCGATGAAGTCGTGACCAACGAAATGAACACCATTCACCGAGTGAAAGGCCATGTCTTCTTTGCTTCGTCTGATGCGTTTGTCGACCTATTTGATTATGACAACGCGACCTCTTTAGTGACCATCGATATATCGGATGCGTCATTCTTAGATAATACCTCGGTTGAAGCGCTTGATAAGGTTGTGTTCAAGTTCCGTAAAAAGGGGGCTTATGTGGAGGTTTCTGGAATGGATACCGTGAGTGCGAATCTGATATTCAAACACGCGATGTACCACAAGCATAAAGACTTAACCGCGGTTTCCATTACGCACTAATCGTTGTCTAAGGTTATTTGAAAGCCTGAACTAGACATTGTTAGGAAGATAAAGCGCTCATTGTGAGCGCTTTTTTGTTGTAGACGACCTATGGGTTCTTCTTTGTACTCGACAAAGTAAACTGATTAATCAGTGACTCAAGGTGATCAGACAGCTCTTCTAAGTCATTGCTGATGTCGCGGGTTTCAGCCGCAGATTGCGATGTGTTGTCGGCGTGAGAAGTGATGGTTTCAACCTTTTGTTGAACATCTTGAGTCGCTTGTGTGGTGGATTGCGTTTGCTGCTGAATGTTCTGTGCGTGGGCTAGCACCTGTTTCATCTCTTCAACCACCCCATTCATTTCTATTGAAAGTGCGTCGATGTCGGTGGAGCTTTGATGGGCTTGTTCGCAAACGCGATCGGTCGAAGTCAGAGACTCTTCACTGCCTTGCTGGAATTGATGAATGATTGACTCAATGCTGCCTGTTGCTTCGGCGGTTCTTGATGCTAGGTGACGAACTTCATCAGCAACTACTGCAAATCCTCGACCTTGTTCTCCGGCGCGAGCCGCTTCAATCGCTGCATTTAATGCAAGAAGGTTGGTTTGGTCGGCAATGCCACGAATCACACTCAAGATTGAAGAGACCTCTCCGGTTTGCTCATTGAGTGTCAGTATCTTGTGCTTCACTTCTTCTATACTGCTGACTAGGTTCTTTATCTCACTGCTTGCGTCGTGTGCTTGGTTGGCACTCTTACACGCTACATCGGCGGTGTGATTGATGAGTTCTGAAGCGGTTAAAGTGGCTTGTTCTACATTGACTTGTTGCGCCTGTATCCCTTCGACATTGTGTTGCACTTCTGCGGTTTCGCTTTGCTGGTCGCTGGCGGCTTGCTCGGTAATTTGCGCGACGCTAGTCAGTTGGTTGGCAGACGCATTCAGTTTATGCGAAGTATTCTGTACCTTTTCTAAGCTGTCAGATACGGTGCCCATGAACGAGTTGATGGAGTTAGCCAGCGTGCCAATCTCATCCTTACTTTGTTCAGGCAGGCGAGTGGACAGGTTTTTATCGCTGCTGACTTGGGTCATGAAGCGAGAAGTCTGTTGAAGAGGGCGCACGATAATCTTGCGAATTAATCCCATCGTAAGAACAAATCCGGCAAACGAGATCACCGTCATAATGCCAATAGCGGTCATGGTTTGAGTGTTGATCAGCGAGTTGACATGACTAAGGTTGTATTCAAGGCGAATTGCCCCCAATACTTCGCCTTCTGGTGCCATATGACAGGCGACGCAATTGGTACCCCGGTAATCTTCACTCGACTTCATGGGTAGAGCAATAACCAAGCCTTTACCCCAATCGGCAGAAAAGGGTTCGATAACCGTTTCACCTGCTAGCGCTCGCTTGTCGATATCATCAACAGGTATTTGATTGTCATTACCGGGACCGTATAACTTGCTTACAGCGTCAGCGCGCAAAACACGAACGTCTTCAATGCCTTCTTGTGCTAACGCTTTTTGACGCAGGGTCTCTTTTTGCGCCATTGTGCCAGTCAGCATCATCATATTAAGGCTATCGAAATAGTTACTTGCCTTATCATGAAGCTGTTCACTCAATACAGAGTTAACAAGTTGTTTTTGCTGCGAATATTGAAAGTAGGTCGATATTGCTAGCAAAAAAGTGAACACAATAGCGAGGGCCACTAGAATTTTGAAGGTTATAGTTGAGCGCATAAGGTATTAATTTTTTATTTTTTAATGACGCGCATACTGTACGTGTAAGAGTCACTACCACCTATGGGGTACGGCGAATTGTGTGACCATACTCCGGTTGTGGTTATGTTTCTGTGATGTAGCAAGTTTGTGTTATGTCTTATGTCAAAATATAACGTTGAGTTGTGAATTTGATTCTAGTTAGAGGAGAGAGTCTCGGGTTCCATGGGCTAGATGTATTTATCAGCTTGTCTTTTATCAATGAAAATTATTGTATTAGAAGGTTTGGTGGTCAACTTATATCCAGATAGCTATTTTGTTCAATTTAATAGCAAAAAGTGTGGTTATAGCGTTGTGTTTCGAGTCTCATTCGATAAGATGAGAAGGTCTCTAATGCTAGAGGTAGGGCAGCAACGGATACGCTGCTTCAAATACTATGGAATGTGAATCAATTATTGGACACATACATGAAATTCAAGATTACATCGCCGATTATTGAACCTACGGAAGGTTCACCACATCAGTTAACGCTTACTCACGCTTCTCGTTTTACCTCTCTTAAGACAAGCTCCCCTTTGAACGCCCTGTTCGACAACGTCTCTGCACGCTTCTTTACCGCTTATCGCTCCTATTGTTATTCGTTTTATAACTTTATTTCTATCTGAATTCCTTTGTCATCCACTTGATGCACGAAGACTCACACCTATAAAAACTAAACAAATAAGTTAAAAATAATGAATATTAAAATGATGGGTAGCTCCCTAATTATCGCTGGTACCGCTCTCGGTGCTGGTATGCTCGCGATCCCAATGGTATTAGCTCAATTTGGATTGCTTTATGGCACACTGCTGATGGTACTGATCTGCTTCGGTACGACTTACGCAGCATTATTACTTCTAGAAGCGACCATCAAAGCGGGTGGCGGTCTAGGATTAAACTCTATTGCCCGAAAAACCTTGGGTAAACAAGGCCAGTTGCTTACCAACGGTTTGCTATACGCGTTATTAATTTGTCTATTAATGGCTTACATTCTGGGCGCAGGTGACTTGCTGAGTAAGTTACTGTCTAACTTTGGCGTCGAAATTACCGCTACTACCAGCCAAATAGTGTTTACCTTGCTTGCTGGCGCTGTAGTCGCAAGTGGTACTGGTGTGATTGATAAACTCAACCGCGCATTGTTCTTCGTGATGCTTGCAAGTTTGTTTGCAACCATGGCGTTCTTGGCACCGAGCATGACTCAAGAAAACTTGATGCAGGTAACCAGCCATGACCACGTTGATTTAATCAAAACCAGTGCAATCCTGTTTACAAGCTTTGGCTTTATGGTTGTGATTCCAACTTTAGTTTCTTACAACCACGAAGCGACAGACAAACAGCTGCGTAACATGGTGATCGTCGGTTCTCTGATCCCTTTAGTGTGTTACTTGTGCTGGTTGTTTGCGGTAGTGGGTAACTTGAGTGAAGAGCAATTCAGAAGCTTTAAGAACGTATCCGATTTGATGGCGGCGTTTGAGGCTCAATCTCCTTGGGTGGGTAACGTTCTGTCTACCTTCACTGGGTTGGCGTTGTTGACCTCTTTCTTTGGTGTGGCGATGGCGTTGTTCAACCAGAACAAAGACATGTTCAACCAAAATACTGCAGTAACGTACTGTATTAGCTTTATCTTACCGTTGGCAGGTTCATTGCTTGCTGCAGACAAGTTCCTACAAGTGTTGAACTACGCAGGTATCATCTTAGTGTTCTTAGCTGTGTTCGTTCCTCTGGTGATGGTTCACAAGCAACGCTTTATGAAAGTAGCAGAAGATAGATACAGCGCGGAAGGTGGCAAGCCGATGATGCTTTTCTCATTGTTGTTTGGTTGCTTCTTGCTTATCTCGCAAGTGATTTAGCAAAGCAATTTGGTTGGTTGAATAATTAGGGCGTGTTGACCTTTCGTGGTTAAATTTTGTTCGAGATAAAAGCGTTTTTATCGCGGCGAGGGGGAAGTAGCCTAGTCACTCTAAGCAAACCCCCCTCAACAAAGAGTAAAACGCTTATAGCCGAACCCTTCGGGCAGCGTTTGCTGGCCATTTCTACTACGTTATCGGCTTCTCATGTACATCGACGCCTCTGCCTTGTATAAATACCCAGCAACTCGCTGCAAAAATCAGCTCGAAAGATCAACACGCCCTAGTCACTTAGCTTCAGCTACAAAAGCTTTAGGTACAAAAAAGGAACGCCTCGGCGTTCCTTTTTTATTATCGGTTTATTAATTCAGAGTGATTAACAAACAACTTTAACAGCCAAACCACCTTGAGATGTCTCACGGTATTTAGCGTTCATGTCTTTACCTGTTTCTAGCATCGTTTCGATAACTTTATCTAGAGAAACAGTAGGAGCAGAAGAACGACGAAGTGCCATACGAGTCGAGTTAATTGCTTTAACTGCTGCAATACCGTTACGCTCGATACATGGTACTTGTACTTGGCCAGCAACTGGGTCACACGTTAGACCTAGGTTGTGCTCCATGCCGATTTCTGCAGCCATACATACTTGCTCAGGGCTACCACCCATAAGCTCAGCAAGACCAGCAGCAGCCATAGAACATGCCACACCAACTTCACCCTGACAGCCAACTTCAGCACCAGAGATAGAAGCGTTACGCTTGTAAAGACCACCGATCGCGCCAGAAGCTGCGAAGTAACGGATGTAATCTTTCTCTGTCACTGTTTGGATGAACTTATCGTAGTAAGCCAATACAGCAGGGATGATGCCACATGCGCCGTTTGTTGGTGCCGTAACTACACGGCCGCCAGCTGCATTTTCTTCGTTTACTGCGAAAGCAAACATGTTTACCCAGTCAACAACCGACATTGGATCATTGGTTGTTTTTTCTGAAGTCATTAGCTGTTGGCGAAGTGCTGCTGCACGGCGAGGAACACGTAGTGGACCAGGCAGGATACCTTCAGTATTCATACCGCGATCCATACACTCACGCATAGTTTTCCAGATGTTAGCGAAGTAAGTGCGAGACTCTTCGTCTGAGTGGAACGCTGCTTGGTTTTTCATAACCAGTGTACTGATAGAAAGACCGCTTTCTTTGCACTGATTAACCAGCTCTTCAGCTGTTGTGAATTCGTAAGGTGCTTTGATTGGGTTTTCTTCTTCTTTGCCGAAGTTCTCTTCGTCAACGATGAAACCGCCACCAATTGAGTAGTACGTTTTTGAGTATGCAACTTCGTCACCAACCCATGCATGAATGCTCATGCCGTTCTCGTGTAGAGAAAGGTTGCTAGTGTGGAAGTTCATACCGCCATCGCGTGGGAACGATACTGTATGACAGTGCATGCCAACAGGAAGGCGCTCAGTTTCTTCTACGCGAGCAATGAAGCCAGCAATAGAATCGATATCAACACGCTCAGGAGTATTGCCAGCAAGACCCATGATGATTGCGATATCTGTGTGGTGACCTTTCCCTGTCAGTGATAGTGATCCATATACGTCCACGGTGATTTTAGTGATGTCGCGCAATTTTCCCATTGAACGTAGGTCATCAATAAATTCTTTACCCGCTTTCATTGGTCCAACTGTGTGTGAGCTCGATGGACCAACACCGATTTTATAGATATCAAATACACTAATCATAGCGATTACCTCAAAAAGAGAGCCTCCCAAGGGGAGTAGGGAGGCTCATTTATTATCATTATATTTTTTGTCTAATCTCGCGATATAAGATGGATGCCATCTTATAAAAAGGGCTTGAGATTAAAGAGCGCCGTAGATTACAGAACTAATAGCCGCTAGACCACATAAAGCTGTAAAGATTTGCACAGGTGCTGAAGTTTTGTACTTAGCCATAGCTGGTACTTTCTGCATCGCGAACACAGGCATTAGGAACAGGATAGCTGCAATCATTGGAGCACCCATTGTTTCAATCATACCTAGGATACTTGGGTTAACTACCGCAACAATCCAAGTTGTAACAACGATGAACGCTAGAGATGCTTTTTCAATCTTAGAGATTGAAGAACCAGAGCGAGACTTGATTAGACCAACAAGACCTTCGTGAGCACCTAGGAAGTGACCGAAGTAGCTAGAAGTAATCGCTGCGAACGCTACTAGAGGACCCATGTAAGAGATAAGTGGAGACTCATGTACGTTTGCTAGGTAAGAAAGAACAGAGATGTTCTGTGCTTGTGCTGTTGCTAGTTGCTCTGGAGATAGAGAAAGAACTACAGAGAATACGAAGAACATTACAAAACCCATCAGCATCATTGCTGCGCCGCCAGTGATCGCGTCAGTTTTCTTAACTGCGTTTTCACCGTATACACGACGTTGCTCTTTAGAGAACTGTGAAATGATTGGGCTGTGGTTGAAAGAGAACACGATGATTGGAATTGCAAGCCAGATAACAGAAGGCATTGTTGACCATTCAGGTGTTACTTCCATCATTGAAGTGTTCCAATCCGGAACTAGGTAGAAAGACAGTGCTAGTAGGATGAATACTAGTGGGTAAACCATTGCTGAAGTCGCTTTCAGCATCAGATCTTTACCGAATACAACACCTGTAGTCATAGCAAGGATAAGTGCACCAGAAAGAAGAGGACGAGGAATAGATTCCATACCCATTTGGTTTACTAGGAAAGAATCAACAGTGTTTGTGATACCAACACCGTAAATCAGAACGATTGGGTAGATAGCGAAAAAGTAAGCGAAAGTAATAAGGTTTGCGCCAGTCTTACCGAAGTGTTCTTCTACTGTATCTGTAATGTCAGCTTCAGGGTTTTTAGCGGACAGTACGAAACGAGCTAGAGATTTGTGTGCGAACCAAGTCATTGGTGCCGCAATTAGAGCTAGGATAACTAATGGCCAAAAACCACCCGCACCAGCTTTGATTGGAAGGAATAGTACGCCAGCACCAACTGCTGTACCGAATAGTGATAAACACCAGGTAAAATCTTTATAGTTAAACTTGCTTGAATCTTTAACGGCATTTGCCGAAGAAGTTGTTGTGTTCATGTTAAATTACTCATTTTTTGGGAACAGGAAATAAGTCGGGGCTAATTCTGCAGAATTTTCTTCTGCAAAAAATAGATCTAAATCATGTAATGAAACGGCGTGTCACATGATATGCGAAAAACGAATTTTTGATCACGAAAATAGCGTGCTACATGTGATTTATGTTTATGCCTGGTATTATTTTTATTTATGCGAAAGGCGGGGTTGTATAGATTTATACCAGGGAAACGTTTGCGTAAAATTGCATTAATAAATCTGTTCCATAGAAAGTCTGGATTTTGTTAACAGAGATTAAACAAAACGTAGTTGCTATGTGATTCGTTGCAGTACGTGTTGCTGCAGCGATTGGATAATTTGCGCCGTAACGCCCCAAATTAGGTGCTCTTGGAAAGGCATCGCAAAAACCCGATGCTTGATTTGTTTAAAGTTAACAGTGTGGCTGTGTAACTTGGCTTGGTCTAAAACATAGGTAGCGGGTACCTCAAAAATTGAGGCAACTTCGTTCTCATCAATGATGGCTTCATAGTCAGGATCGACCATGGCAATAATCGGCGTCACAGAAAATTTACTAATAGTACTCAATGCTGGTAATTGCCCAATAATTTTAACTTGATCCGATCGAATTCCCACCTCCTCATGGAGCTCTCTGAGTGCAGTGAATTGCATAGAAGGGTCAGAAAGTTCGTGTTTACCACCAGGAAAGCTGACTTGGCCGGGGTGATGCTTTAAATGAGCCGCTCTTTTAGTAAAAATGACATGTAAACCATCTTCTCTTTCAACTAAACCTACCACCACTGCCGCTTTACGTAATTGCTCGCCACTGATGTGCGAAACACGCTCTACTGACTCAGGATGATAGCCAACGGTAGGGTTAAGTTGGAATTGCTGAAGGAAGTTTTCTTTATTCATATCAAGCCAATATATTGATTATTATGATTTTAAGTATAGACATAACCGTGGGTTGATTACCAATATCGAGTTTTTCTTCATTCACTTTCCCTCTTTTAGTTATCAATTGGGCGTCATGAGAGGCTGTTTACCGATGAATCTCCTCAAAATGACGATTTTTGCTATATTCAATATGTGCATACAGGCGAGTAAGCGTTACCCATGTCATAAAATTGGGTGACGAAACGTAGATTTTTTGTTTAAGAATTTGATAACAATAACTTAGTGGACCATTCTAAAAAGAAATAGAAGAAAAGGTATGAGATGAAAGGAATCATATTCACCGAATTTTTAGAGCTTGTTGAAGACAAGTTTGGGCTAGAGCTTTTGGAAGAAGTTCTAGAAATGTCAGAAGATGAAGGGATCTATACGTCGGTCGGCAGTTACGACCACAAAGACCTTGTCAGGTTGATTATCAACTTGAGTAAGAAAACCGATATTGATGCGGCAAGCTTGCAACGCGTGTTTGGGCAGTCTGTATTTAAGAACTTACTGGCCTCATTACCGAATAAAGCGAGCCTTGCTCACAGCAATACCACCTTTCAATTTATTCAGCACGTAGAGCGTTACATTCATGTTGAAGTGAAGAAGCTCTATCCAGATGCTGAGCCACCTGAATTCAGTTTTATCACCACGACCGAAGCACAACTTGTTTTTGACTACAAAAGCGCAAGGTGTATGTCTCATGTTTGCTTGGGGCTTATTGAAGGATGTGCTGAATACCACGGTGAATCTATCGCGGTGGAGATGACGCCACAAAATGATGACCAAAGCGTGGTTAGGTTTAATCTCAAAGTAGAAAAGTAATATGGATCTGGCATCTGCCCTAGAGAAGAAGCTTAAGCGTCAAATCGCGGCAAGGAAAGCGGCTGAAGGATTGTTGGAACAGAAGAGCCTCGAACTGTTCGAGGCTAACCAACAGCTTGAGCTTGCTTTGCGTCAGTTAGAAAAACGCTCCAACGCGAATATACGCCGCATTGAATTCCAAGAACAAATCGACAACCTGTTGATTGATTTTGGGCGCGCGTTTCTAAGAAATGATCTCGATGATGTCATGCTATCTGAACTAACGACCAACGTGACTAACAGTTACTTAATCGAAGCCAGTCGTTTGATTCTACCTCCCAAGCTCATCCCTCAGTTACAGACCTATGATTATGGCGATGAGACTGTCGAGGTGTTAGAGCAAGACATTCAAGAACCTCATTGGCAAGACAACCTACTGACCGTGCCCTTAGAGGTTGAAAAAGTCATAGTTGGTGCGTTAATCGTCAGAGTCAGGTTGTTAGACCAAGACTACGAGTTTATCCAAAGCCAACTGTTGTTGGTCACGGACCTTATCTGCAGTGCCTTAACCCATCAACTAGCAATCAACCGAAATATTGAATCACGTAAACGAGCGGAAGAGTCCGAAAGGGCAACGCGTGACTTTGTGGCCATGATTAATCATGAGTTAAGAACTCCACTTAATGGCTTACTAGGCAGTGCCGAGTTGATCAGTGATACCGAACTGAATAGCTCTCAGCGTGAGATAGTGAACAACCTGAGCCAATCTGGAGAGTTTCTCCGAACCATCATTAATGATCTATTGGATTACAGCAAAATCAATGCAGGGATGTTGGAGCTTATTCCAAAGAAATTTGCCCTACGTGATTTGAGAAACACGATTGAAAGCATCTTCGTCAATCGAGCAATTGAGAAGCAGCTCGAATTCAATATCAGTGTTACGTCAAACGTTCCCTCCCATTTCCAAGGCGATTTAGAGCGCATCACACAACTGTTTGTGAACTTAATAGGTAATGCGATTAAATTTACAGAAGAAGGGCATGTGAATGTTGATATTGAGTGGGACAGAAACCAATTTGTTTTCTCTGTAGAAGATACCGGAGTCGGAATTGCTGAATCAGCACATAAGACGCTATTTGAACCTTTTACACAGGCAGATAACTCAAGTAGCCGAAACTATGAGGGCACCGGGCTTGGCTTAGCGATTTGTCGCAAACTGGTGGCTCTGATGAATGGTGATATTGGGGTGACCAGTGTCGTTGGTTCAGGCACGACGTTTACCATCTCGATTCCTCTTCAAGTTGTCGATGTTCCGGCAGAGAGTGATAGTGTCGCCAAGGGCTTTGAGTATGAGGCGGAATTGTCACTACTTAAAGTGCTGGTGGTTGATGATATTAAGATGAACCAGATCATCATCCAACAGATGCTTCGTAAACATGAGATTGAACCAGCTATCGCAAGCAATGGTGTCGAAGGGTTTGAGCTCGCGTCAGACAATGAATACGATATTGTATTCATGGATTGCAGAATGCCTGTTATGGACGGGTTTGAAGCAACAGAGAAGCTAAGAGAGAAGGGTTACGTTAAATCTATTGTGGCTCTGACCGCCGGAACGACACTTGAAGAACGCGAACGTTGTATTCAGTGTGGGATGGATGACATTTTGAGTAAACCTTACACCGCCAACGATCTGAAAGAGATGCTTAAGAAGTGGGGTGTCTCTGCGGTGAAGGTCGCTTAAACACGCGAATAAAGCGTTGTGAGTTATGTACTCTAACTTACAGACTAAAAAACCGAAGTGATCTTACGATCCTTCGGTTTCTTTTTATATCGAACTTTTGCTAGCCGTTAAGCTACGGAACTCGCAGTTAATGACACTAGGTTTAGCAATCTTCAAGTACCGGTAGAATTCGACTCAGCTTATCCAGTGTTTCTTGGTATTCAGAAGCACAATCACTATCAAATACCACACCACCGCCAGCCCAAGCATAAAGCGTGTTGTTCTCGGCGACTAATGTACGAATGGTAATACTGGTATCCATTCTGCCATTTCGGCTGATGTAGCCAATACTGCCGCAGTACGCTGAACGTCGATGCGGTTCTAACTCTTCAATGATCTGCATCGCGCGAACTTTTGGTGCGCCAGTAATCGAGCCTCCAGGGAAACAGGCTCTCAGAAGGTCAGTTGCAGAGTATTGGTCATCAAGGTCCGCTCGTATCGTGCTCACTAAGTGGTGCACGGCAGGGAAGCTTTCAATATCGAAGAGCTTTGGTACATGCACTGTGCCCGGTTTTGCTACTCGGCCAATGTCATTACGAAGTAGGTCGACGATCATCAAGTTTTCCGCCTGATCTTTATCGGCGCTTGCTAGGTCTTGCGCGTTGGTATTATCAATCATCGGGTCCTCAGAACGAGGTCGTGTGCCTTTGATTGGCTTGGTTTCAATGACGTTGTCTTTGAGTTCTAAGAAACGCTCTGGCGAAACACTGATGATTGCGCAGTCGGCCAAACGGATAAAACCCGAAAAGGGCGCTGAGTTGTACTGTTCTAACTTGTCATAAGCCAGCCATTCACTACCTTGGTATTGGGCATTGAAGCGCTGAGCTAAGTTAATCTGATAGCAGTCCCCGGATAACAGGTACTCTTGAACACTATCGAACTTAGTGGCGTAGCTCTCTTCGCTCATATTGGATTGCCACGGTGTGGTTAACCCAAAGGGCGCATGTGATAGGTGTGATTGAGCCATCTGCTGCATTAGCCAATCATGATGTTCATCGATATTGCTACCGACAATACACGCCGTTTTCAATTGGTGGTCAACGATAACAGCCCATTCATACAAGCCAACTGCCATGTCAGGTGCTTCAATATCACGCTTTGCGAGTGATGGAAGTGTCTCGACTCTGCGCCCTAAATCATAGCTAAAATAGCCTAAAGCGCCGCCAACGAATGGCAACTGAGTGTGCTCTTTAGTCGCAGGCAATAATTGTTGCTGATATTGGTCGAGTAGTTCGAAAGGATCAGAGTCTGAAACCTCGCACGTCTCATTAACATTAACGGTCGTTTCTGCACCGATTGTCTCGAAGGTGGCGATGGGTTGAGCAACTAAAATATCGTATCGACTATCAACGTGGCTTTCTGAAGCGGAGCGTAATAGCATTGCCCACGGCAGGTTTTCAATATGGGAAAACAGCTGTTTAGCTAAAGTTGATTGATATTCAAGCGGCTTGATTTGGATAGAGCGAAATTCGTTGTTATTCATTTGTTTAATTTGTGACAAAGAGTTCGATCACTGCATGGCGTGTGAGAGGAAGCAAGAGTATCATAAATTGAAAATAAAATGGGTTCTTGATTAGAAAGGAGTAATCCAAGTGGTTTAGTTTAAAGCTATGCAAGCGATTGCTAAAGCAACTAAATACAGCTCAACACAATAAAAAGCTAAACCACCTAATTCGATTTGGCACATATAGTCAAACTGTGAACCCACATGGAACCAGAACAATAAAGAGGCATGCAATGACGGTTATTCGTAAGCAAGATGTGATCAGCAGTGTCGCTGACGCACTTCAGTACATTTCTTATTATCACCCTTTAGACTTTGTCCAAGCCCTAGAAAAAGCGTACGAGAAAGAAGAGAGCCAAGCAGCTAAAGATGCGATCGCTCAGATTCTTATCAACTCGCGCATGTCTGCGGAAGGCCATCGTCCAATTTGTCAGGATACGGGTATTGTTACTTGTTTCGTGAACATCGGTATGGATGTTAGGTGGGAAACGGATCAAACAGTACAACAGATGGTTGATGAAGGCGTTCGTCAAGCTTACAACAACCCAGATAACCCATTGCGTGCATCTGTCCTAATGGACCCTGCAGGTAAGCGTATTAATACCAAAGACAACACACCAGCGGTTGTCCACATTAATATGATTCCAGGCAACAAAGTTGAAATTCAAATCGCGGCTAAGGGCGGCGGTTCTGAGAACAAAACCAAGATGGTTATGCTGAACCCTTCTGATGATATTGCAGAATGGGTAGAGAAGACGCTGCCAACAATGGGTGCAGGCTGGTGTCCACCGGGTATGCTAGGTATAGGCATTGGCGGTACGGCTGAGAAAGCAGCGGTACTAGCGAAAGAATCTTTGATGGAACACATCGATATTCAAGAGCTTATCGAAAAAGGCCCTGAGAACGCAGAAGAAGAGCTTCGCCTAGACATCTTCAACCGTGTAAACAAGCTAGGTATTGGTGCACAAGGTCTTGGCGGTCTCACTACTGTGGTTGACGTAAAAATCAAAACAGCACCAACACACGCAGCATCTAAGCCAGTTTGCTTAATCCCGAACTGTGCAGCAACGCGTCACGTTCACTTCACGCTAGATGGCAGCGGCCCAGCAGAGCTAACGCCACCTAAGTTAGAAGAGTGGCCAGACATCACTTGGGAAGCGGGCGCAAATACACGCCGTGTTAACCTTGATGAAGTGACTAAAGAAGACGTACAAGAGTGGAAGACCGGCGAAACGGTTCTTCTGTCAGGTAAGATCTTAACCGGTCGTGATGCTGCTCATAAACGTATTCAAGGCATGCTAGAAAGCGGCGAAGGCTTACCAGCCGGCGTTGATTTCAAAGGCAAGTTCATTTACTACGTGGGTCCTGTTGATGCTGTAGGTGATGAAGCGGTAGGTCCTGCGGGCCCAACAACTTCAACACGTATGGATAAGTTCACTGACATGATGCTGAACGAAACTGGCATTATGGGCATGATCGGTAAAGCGGAACGTGGCCCTGCAACGGTTGAATCAATCAAAGAGCACAAAGCGGTTTACCTAATGGCGGTTGGCGGTGCAGCTTATTTAGTCGCGAAAGCAATTAAAAAAGCACGCGTTGTTGCGTTTGAAGATCTCGGTATGGAAGCGATTTACGAGTTTGAAGTTGAAGATATGCCTGTAACGGTAGCGGTTGACTCTAACGGCGTGAACGCACACCAGATCGGCCCTGACACGTGGAAAGTGAAGATTGCTGAAGCTGAGAAAGCGTAATTAACCGACGCCAAAAATCGTAATTGTCGCTAACTTCAGCGTTTGAATTGCAATTTTTGACAGAAAGTTAAAGACAAAAGTGCAGCATTATCTGCACTTTTGTCTTATTATCAATGATATAGTGATAAACACATAGTTTGATATAAGAACATAGGAGAGAGGAATGCCTCGTTTTATTCAGATCCTACAGATTATCTTGGCAGTGGTGATTGGTGCTTTTGTTGGCTACGACCTGATCTTGAAAGGGATCAGTATCTTTGATAATAAATACGTGACGATTACATGTGCGCTTTGGCTAATTGCAGAGATTGCACTGTTTGTTATCTACAAGTTGATTGAAGACGATTAGACGTCGGATATCGTGCAAAAATTCTAAAGCCCCTGATTATGAATGTAGTCAGGGGCTTTTATTCATCTAGCATTAAGAATGTGTATTGCATACTCATCAACATAAGCAAAAGCATACAAACTATCCCAACGGGGAAAGAACATAGGCTTGCCTTTCTATTATCATAACCAGCTAGCCTAACTATCACGGAGTCGTTCTAATGAAACACCTAACTCAAGAAATGAGTGACTTTATAAGCAGAGGAACGGATTCTCATATTCGAGTAGCGGTCACGGGGCTCTCTCGTGCGGGTAAGACAGCATTCATTACTTCGCTGGTTAATCAGCTTCTTCATACGTCTACCCACAAAAACTTGCCACTGCTTGCATCGGCGAGAGATGGAAGAATTATTGGCGCAAAGCGTATCCCGCAACACAACATGATGATTCCACGCTTCTCTTATGATGAAGCGATGGAGTCGTTGAATGCACAGCCACCAGAATGGCCAGTGCCAACGCGTGATGTCAGTGAGATTCGTCTAGCAATCAAATATAAGCCTGCGAAGGGCGCGAAAAAGCTACTGAGTAAAAACAGCACCCTTTATCTCGATATTGTCGATTATCCAGGTGAATGGCTGCTTGATTTGCCGTTACTGGATATGGACTTCGATACCTGGAGCCAATCTCAGTTTGCCGCATTGAAAGGCGACAGAGAAACTTACTCGCAACAGTGGAACGCCATGCGTGGTGATATCGATTTGCTAGCAGAAGCGGACGAAAAGAAACTGGTCGCGATTGCCGATAGCTACACTCAGTACCTTCATACTTGTAAAAGTAACGGGTTGCATTGGGTTCAACCGGGTCGATTCGTATTACCTGGTGAGCTTGAAGGCGCGCCTGTGTTGCAATTCTTCCCGTGCATCGCACCTGAGGGTAAGTTCTCAAAAACAAGTAACTATGCGGTACTTAAAGCGCGTTATGAAGAGTATCAACAGAAGGTCGTCAAAGCGTTCTACAAGAATCACTTCGCGACGTTCGACAGACAAATCGTGTTGGTGGATTGCTTACAGCCACTTAATGCGGGCTATGACTCTTTCATGGATATGCGTGGCGCGTTAGAACAGTTACTTAAGAGCTTTAAGTACGGTCGAAGCAATATCTTAAGACGTTTATTTGCGCCGAAGATCGACAAGATCTTGTTTGCAGCCACCAAGGCTGACCACGTGACACCGGATCAACATCCGAACTTGGTGTCACTGTTACAACAGATGGTACATCCGGCTTGGCAGCAGGCGGCGTTTGAACACATCGACATGAGTTGTATGAGTATCGCGTCTATTCAAGCGACCAGCGCGGGTTATATCTCGTCTGGCTCAGACAATGTTCCGGCGTTGCAAGGTGTGACTTTGGATAATGTCCCTCAAACCATGTATCCGGGAGAGGTGCCGCGTAAGTTGCCTAATAAACAGTATTGGGAAACCAACCAGTTTGATTTCACGAGCTTTAGACCGATGGAGCAACATTCCGATGAGCCTTGCCAACATCTAAGAGTCGACAAGGTTTTAGAGTATCTCATTGGCGACAAGTTGAAGTAATTGAGGCAATCAAAATGAGTGAATTAAAAACAAAGCAGGTCTTTAATGAACCGTTGAAGACCTCTTTTGATGAGCAAGACAAGAGTGACGTTGGCCCGGATTTAGGCGCTCAACAACTGTTCACAGAGCAAGAGAAATTTGTCCCTGTCGCACCGCAAGTGAAAGCTGATCTTGATGGTGAAGCTGAGCAGCAATTGGAACAAGTGATTCGACCGAGCAAAAAGAAGAAGTGGTTTGGAACGGGTTTATTGGTCGCTTTTTCTGGCCTAGTTGGATGGCAAGCAATTGAATCGGTCATTACCGCAATTCAAACTGCTGATTGGCTTGCGTTAGGTTGGGCAGGCTTTATTGCTGCCATTGCTTCATTGGGTTTAGGCGCAATAGGCAAAGAGCTGTGGAAACTGCGTTCACTTAAAGATCACTTTAGTGTGCAAGAGCAGAGTGAAGAGCTACTCCAAAGTCAAAGTGTCGGCAAGGGCAAAGCGTTCTGTGAAAACATCGCCAAGCAAGGTGGCATTATCGCTGAGTCTCCTTCGTACGATAAGTGGCGAAACAGCATTAACCCAGCACACAGTGATGCAGAAGTGTTGGATATGTACGATGCGTTAGTCGTGAGTCAACAAGACAAAGTAGCGACTCAAATCGTCACTAAGTTTTCGACCGAATCGGCGGCTTTGGTTGCAGTGAGTCCATTGGCGGCGGCTGATATGTTGCTGGTGGCTTGGCGAAATTTCACCATGATCGACAAGCTTGCTGATGTGTATGGCATTGAGCTTGGCTACTGGTCTAGGATTAAGCTATTTAAATTGGTGTTAATCAACATGGCAGCAGCGGGAGCCAGTGAACTCGCAATTGATGCAAGTATGGATCTCGTCTCGATGGATCTTGCAGGCAAAGTCTCAGCTCGAGCAGGGCAGGGGCTAGGTGTTGGTATTCTTACTGCAAGACTGGGTCTAAAAGCCATGACATTGCTTCGACCTATGCCTTGGCATAACGAGAGAAAAGTAAAACTGGCAGACCTCCGCAAAGCCGTCCTTTCAGAAATAAAGCGTATCACTCTCAAATAAAGCATTTAAAGCTCAATAGTTTGAGAAGAAGAGTAAACATATGTTTACTCTTCTTCTTGACTGAACTCAGAGCTTAATCCACACTACTGTCAACTTATCCTGACACCTATAATAGGACTATTTGTGCGTCTTGAAGTATTGTGTGAAGACAGACTCGGCTTAACACGTGAGTTGCTCGATATCTTGGCCTCAAAAAGCATTGATTTAAGAGGAATCGAAATTGATGTTAAAGGTATTATTTACCTAAACTGCCCTGATATCGATTTTGATGCTTTTAGTGAACTTATGGCTGAAATTCGCCGAATTTCAGGTGTGAAGGATGTACGTAAAATCCAATTTATGCCAAGCGAAAGGCATAACACAGAGCTGATTGCTCTGCTGGCAAACCTACCTGATCCTGTTATTGCGATTGACCTTAAAGGCTCAGTCGATATGGCTAACCACGCTGCATTGAACCTTTTTAATAAGCAAGAAGACGCAGTCATCGGTGAACCGCTAGCGACGTTTGTTCCTAGCTTTAACTTTGCTCGCTGGATCGAAGGCGATGTAACGCGCCATCGTGAAGTTGTCGTGTTAGATGGTTTAGATTTCTCTATTGAGATCCTGCCGATTTACCTTGGTGGTGATGTCAACGAAGCGGTACTGGCAAGCGCAGTAATGACGATTCGCTCTTGTAATCAAGAGATGAACTCGCCAGATTCAATCCCAGAACAGAACAACCTAGGTTTCGAACACTTTGTTGGTGTCTCTAATCGCCATAAAGCCTTGATCAGCCAAGCTAAGAAATTGGCTATGCTGGATCAGCCTCTATTAATTGAAGGCGATACAGGGACAGGCAAAGAGATGTTGGCAAAAGCGTGTCATAACCGTTCAAATCGATCGTCTTTCCCATTCTTGATTCTAAGCTGTGCATCGATGCCTGATGACGTAGCGGAAACGGAATTGTTTGGTCATGCGCCGGGTTCATTCAACCATGAGCAAGGTCATAAAGGTATTTTCGAACAAGCGAATGGCGGTACCGTATTTTTAGATGAAATTGGCGAGATGAGCCCGCATCTACAAATCAAATTGCTGCGTTTCCTACAAGATGGTTCATTCCGTCGTGTTGGTGAAGAAGAAGAGATGCACGCTGATGTTCGTATTATTGCATCAACGCGCCACCGTCTTTCTGAATTAGCCGACTCGGGTTCGTTCCGTGAAGATTTGTTTTACCGCTTGAATGTACTGACTCTGTCTATCCCTGCATTGCGTGAACGCTCAAACGACGTAGCACCGCTATTGGAACTGTTCGTTGCAAAGTACGCGCAGCAGTTAGGTATGTTAAAACCAAAATTGACTCAAGAGTTAGTCGACCAGCTTGGCAATTACCAATGGCCAGGCAACATTCGTCAGTTAGACAACATGGTTCTACGCGCACTAACAGAGTTGGATTCAGACACGCTAACGGTTGAGCAATTCCACTTGCCACAGCTTGAAACATTGACGGCAGGAATGGCGAACCTGAGCTTAGATGGTTCGCTCGATGAAATCATGAAAGACTATGAATCTCAGATTCTAGAGAAGCTTTATCAGTCTTTCCCATCAAGCCGTAAGCTAGCAAAACGTTTGAATGTATCTCATACCTCAATTGCGAATAAGCTTCGTGATTACGGTATCAGAAAGAACTGATCGAATAAGAACAAGATTATGGAAGATTTGAGTACACCAGAGCGCATTTATAAGCATGATGGTAATCTGATTTTACGCACGGCTGAAATCGATGACGCTGGCATGATCAGCGAGTACTTTCAGTTTAACAGAGAGCACCTGAAACCTTGGGAGCCGATACGCGAAGATGCGTTCTTTGATAGAGCGAGTTGGGCGCAGCGACTGATTAAGTTAAACGAGCTTCATAAAATGGGGCTAGGCTATTACTGTTTACTGATTAACGCTGACTCTAATGAAATGTTAGGCACCATATCGTTCAGTAATTTGTCGCGTTTCCCGTTCTACGCTTGTAATGTCGGTTACTCATTGGCGCAAAGTGCACAAGGCCATGGTTACATGCGCAGAGGTTTGAGCATGGCCAAAGACTACATGTTTGATGTGCAGAACATGCACCGCTTAATGGCGGGCTACATGCCTCACAACGAACGCAGTGCTGGTGTATTAGAACATCTTGGTTTTGTCCGAGAAGGTTTTGCTAAAGACTACCTACAGATTAACGGTAAATGGGAAGACCATATACTGACGGCATTAGTTAACCCAAACTGGGAAGATAGACGCGCTGTATAGAGATCAATAGTCATTAGGCGTAAGTACCAATTAAGCGTAAATACAGATTTAGAGGCAGTGACGACATAGATAAAATGAAACCGTCACTGCATCAAAAAGAACAGATAGGCATGGTAAATCCATCAGCCTGAGAAGATATTTGAGGAATTTTGATGTCATACACAACTTTGGACGAATACCAAAGAAAATGGATTTTCACACACCAGTCAATGCCGCTGCCGGCAGAGGACTTGGAAAAGATTAAGCCAATGACACAGGCGAGAGCTTCTCAGTTCTGGAAAGAGAACGTGAGCCCTCAAAGCCCAGACGCAGAACGACTGAGCTCGCAAGACTGGCCAAGCAAAGCATCGAACTGGAATGAAGAGATCAGCTGGATGGCGCATTGGGAAGCGGATGAGCCTGAAATGCCAGAAGAGATTCTTAACTTTATTGATTGGCAAGATGACGTAACTGTTTATTTTTGTTATGAAAAGTACAATGTTCTTGAAACCAAATGGGCGATTTTCAAGAAGCATTGGAAGAACTTTTTGTTCTACGATGATGGCCCGATTTTAATCGGTCGTCGTCGTTCAGAAGCCCTTTGGTTTGCTACCAATGGCAAGGTGAAAATCGGTAACCGTGCTTAATCTCGGTGTGATTTAATCGAGTGAGTGTTGGTGTTTCGATCAACAGATAGAAAAACAAGAAGCGAGCATCGAGCTCGCTTTTTTTTGTGCCTAATGATCTTCGAAGATCAAGGGGAAAGACCCACTATTTGAGCCCAACTAAAGGTGACCATATCCACTCATTTAAAGCGAGTGAATTACGAAATTGAGATCGCTATCTCATTGGGTTAGTTGAAGTTTCATGGGGTTGAGCTATCTTTATATTACTGCCTTAGTGGAGGTGAAGTATTATGATTTGGGATACTCTCGAACGTGTAAATAAACTTCGCAAGGAAGCAATGGAGGATCCAGAGTTTTTGGATTCAGCAAAAATGCATGAGGAATGGCTTTTAAGCGAAACTCATAATCAATCGAACAAAGGAGCAAAAGAGAATAAACCGAAAAAACTATCTGACATTTATGAAAATACGGATTTTCCTATCAACCCAACTGGAACCAAACATTAACAATGATGAACTGCAACACGGCTAAGGCTCTTAACCAAAAAGCTATAAGTCGATTACACATACCAGCCTTAAGCCACCAATAAAAAAGCCACTTTCAACGAATCGAAAGTGGCTTTTTCTTTTCTTGCTAGCTTCTTTACCATTAGCAACGAAAGCTAATCGTTTTCAAACCTAGTTATTGATTAGGCTTAATCCGCTTGGTAACGCATCACCAAACACACGCTTAGATTCACTCTCAGAAAGCTCAGTCACTTCACTCACTAGTGTTAACCATGAGTCAGGTACCTTGCTTTGCTTAAGCTTCTCAATAACTTGATTGCGATAGTCGTCAGAGATATCAAACTGACGGTCACCGGTTTTTCGACAAATCATCACCGCTGCAAAGGCGATCATCTGCTCTTTCTGCCAGTTCTGCTCAAGTAGTTTCGGCAACCACTGTTCAGCTTGTTCTCTAGGAATCACGCTGTGTTGGCTACCATACAAAGGTGTTCTTGAAGCCAATCGACCCAGAGCCCACCAGTGCGCTTGTTCAAATTGGTTATGGTTGATCGCTTTGCTTAAGAACCAACTTGCCAGCAGCACTTTGTCTTCAACCTCAAGTTGCTCAAGTGACGCCGCTAAACGGACCATGGCTTCATAACCATTATCTTGCGCATCTTTGGCTGTCTTAGGGTTCTTCATTGCACCTGGGTGAAGGTATTTAGCGATGTCAGCCAAGATACTCTCTTGCTGCTCTTGGTTTAGCCCACCAGCGACACGACGCCAGAATACCCACCAGTCTGTCCAGCCTTGGTGGTTCTTGAACTGAATGTTCTGTTGGTAAAGGCCCCAAATCTGTTCGATACGCCATGAGTCAGTCGGATCGCCAAAGCCAGGACGTAGCGAGTATCCCGCCAAACGTAGCCAGTTCTTCTCGTGTGCTTCTGAGCGGCGACGACGTTTACGACCTAATGAGAAGGTATCAAATAGATGACGAAGGGTCGTGAAGTCCCATTCATCGCGTTTACCTAGTCGCTTCTCAAGATCTTTCGATAGTGTTTTGATCTCTTTCGATTCAGCACTCTTCTTGTTGCCGCTGTACAGGCGAGAAATCAACTCCTTACACTCTTCCAATCTTGGGTGAAGCGCGGAGGTATCAGATTCATCGCCTTGCTTGTTTCTTACTTCAAACTCAAGCAACCAACGCTTAGAGTCATCTTCTATACTCACACACTCCATTTTCAATGTGCCGACTTCGGTTAACTGACAAGCGAGCAGTACTTCAACACGCTCTTTTTGGTTGGCTTGAAGTTCTGCAGTACCTGAGCCTTCCAGCGTAGAAATATACGGTGGGAGAGGGGAGAACAAGTCGGCATCCACATTGACCATCACACCGTTTTGAATGGCGGTGTCATGAGCAATTTGATCGTGTGTTGAAGTCAGAAGATTAAATCGTACTGGCTCACCTAAAGTCAGCGAGAAACGACGGCTGTTCAAGCGTATCTCTTGGCCTTCTTCGGTTCCTTTGGCAAGCAGACAAAGCGCTTTACCCATCTTGTTTTTCTCTTGCAGATGCAAGAAGTAAGAACGGGCAGCACCGCCACCGATTTTCAGCTGTGCACCGCGGCGTGCTTTACCAAAGGCAACCGCGCCAAGGGCAACAGACCAATCTGGATGAGGGTTATCAAGCACTGTGATAGGAGAACCGTTCCAGTTGCCCAGTAGCTGAGTAATTCGCTCTGTTACCAGTTCACTGTTAAACACACCACCATTGAGCAGCACGCCAACTGGAATTGCAGGTTTGGTGTCATCGAACTCAATAGAGTCTGAGTTTTCCAATGCGGCTTTAGACACTTGTTGGTGCGTTGCTAGGAATTCTGCAACGTGCTTACTCACCGCAGGGTCAGCCACGTAAGGCAGACCAAACTCAACCACAGCACTGCGGCGTTTGTCGGGTGTTTCAGTAAACTCAGAAAGCGGGAAGAAACCTTCCAATGCGATTTGATGGACTTCTTGTTTAGTTAAACCAATACTCTTAGTACCGCCAAGCAGTTTTGAACCGCTGCCCAGCATGGTGATCTTTACATCATCGGGCGCATTGGCAGAAAGCAGGCTCTCTTTTGCGGCGCGAGTCTGTTGAATCAGTTTGGTTAGGCTAGAGGCATTGAGCTTTTTGTTTTGATTGAAGCGTTGCTCAGCGAGGTGAGCAAGCGCTAAATCGAGGTTGTCACCACCGAGCATCAAGTGTTCACCAACACCAATACGGTCGAGTGCGAGCTCGTTATTACCGTCGCTGTTCGCATCGAATTTGGCTTCAATTAAGCTTAAATCGGTGGTACCACCTCCAACATCACACACTAGAATCAGTGGGATTTGTTGAAGTTCATCTGCTGCGGTTTGTTGGTGACGGGCATACCAGTCATAACAAACGGCTTGCGGCTCTTCGAGTAATAGAATCTTACCTAAGCCCGCCAGTTCTGCGGCTTCGAGTGTTAGCTTACGTGCTGTCTCATCGAAGGAAGCAGGAACGGTAACCACAACATCTTGGTCTTCCAGCTTGTTGCTCGGGTTACGGTAGTTCCATGCTTGGCGAATGTGGTTGAGGTAGCTTGCACTCGCCACAACTGGCGAGACTTTATCGACATCAGCTGCGCCAGCCCAAGGCAGAATGTCGGAGTTACGATCAACCGCTTGGTGTGATAGCCAACTCTTAGCACTCGATACTTGGCGGCCTTCAACCTTAGCGCCTAATTCACGAGCCCATTCACCGACGATAACGTTCTTAATATCGCCTTCAACGGGGCTTGGTTCCCACGGCATCGTCAGGTCAGAAGGGGAGATTTGACCTTGTGCTGGGTGGTAACGAAAGGATGGAAGTAGGGGCTTGCGAACCACTTCACCGGGGCCGATGAGTTGGTCAATATCGAAAAGAGAAACGGGAGCATGTTGTAGGTCGTCGTTGATTTCACAGTAAGCGACAACCGTATTGGTTGTACCTAAGTCAATGCCGACTAAAAAACGAGGAGTTGCCATACAAAACCTTATTCTTCCAGAGTGATGACCAGTTTTTTGATAGCTTTGGTCTTATTGTTGTTATTCGTAAACGTCATTCCTGAGAAACAGGCAGGACTAGATTGAGAAATGCATTGATAAAGTAACGGCACCCGCTAAGGTGCCGTTGATTCATTATGCTTGTTCGTTTGAGTCGTTATTCGAGTCTTCACGAACATCGAACTCAACGTGCCACTTCTGACCGTTGTCAGTAGCAATCGCTTCTAGGTGTAAGGTGCCTAGCTCAGTAACGCGAGAAGCCAAAGTCACTGGAACCACTTCACCTTCGCGACGGCCTTCAGAAACCGGCAATGTCACTTGGATTTCAGGAAGCTCATCAAGCTCTTCAGGCGCCCAGTGATCAAGGTGCGTACCCGCTTCATCTTCACGACGAATGGTTGAACCGAAGAACTGGAAGTGTACTGGCTGACCAATCACTAGACCGAATTCTTGGCTAGGTACTTGTACGCTTGAACCTTCTTCCATACCAAATGGTGCAACACACAAAGCTTCCATCGGAGGAGCCATACCTGGGATAGCTGGCATCGCGCTTTCAATTCCTACGTAGTAAGAAGAAGCGATACCACCGCGGATACGAACGCCTTGGCCACGACGAACTGCGCCGTAGTATGAAGCGCCACTTGCAACCGCTAGGTCTAAATCTAAACCTGAAAGCTGTTTTGCGAACTCTTCGTCAGCATTGATCAACCATTCGTTGATCGTATCTGAAAGACGATCAGCAAGTAGGTTCGATTTTAGAACACCACCATTGAACAGGATTGCTGTTGGCTTGATGAAGTCTGCCGCTGGCGCTTCTGACCCTTGCGTACCGGGCATACCGGGCATGTTTGCAAACGGGTTGAAATCTTGCTGAGCCGTTTCGCTATTTCCAGAAAGCGCGTTCGCTTGCTTAGAAAGGAATGCGGCAATGTGACGAGTAATACCTGCGTCTTGAGCGTAAGGCAGACCCATTTGAGTCAGTGCGCCACGCGTCTTTTGTACAGGGTGCTCAGTTACAGCAACTTTAGGGAAGAAGCCGTCCACTAATGTTTGTTGAACTTCTTGCTGAGTCAGTTCTGTTTTCAGTGTTGCGCCAAGCAGTTTAGAACCACGGCTTGGAACAACGATAGGAACAGATTGCAGTTCAGCATCGTTAAGCAGTGCTTCTTTCGCATCACGACATGCGTGAGTCATTGCTTGAACCTGCCAAGGAGCCAGTTCTTTGCCTTCTTGAGCCAGTTTCATCTTCAGACGATACGCTAGAGCTAAGTCCATGTTGTCGCCGCCAAGTAGGATATGTTCACCTACTGCGATACGGTTCAGGCTTAGATTGCCATCGTCTTGTGTTACTTCAACTAAAGAAAGGTCAGTTGTGCCACCACCGATATCGACAACAAGCACGATGTCACCAACGTCTACTTCATCACGCCATGTGTCGTTGCTGTTATCAATCCAACTATAAAGTGCGGCTTGTGGTTCTTCTAGAAGAGTCAGGTGAGTGAAGCCCACATTACGTGCAGCTTCTGCCGTTAGGTCACGAGCCGCAGGGTCAAACGAAGCAGGGACGGTAATCGTTACATCTTGGTCTGCCAGTTTGTGTTCTGGATTCGCGTGATTCCAAGCATCTTTAAGGTGCTCAAGGTACAGTTCAGTGGTCTTAAGTGGCGATACTTTTTCAACTTCTTCAGGGCTGCCTGCAGGAAGAAATGCGTCGCGACGGTTTACACCACTGTGGCATAACCAAGATTTCGCGCTAGCGACCAAGCGAATAGGGGTCTTCGAACCAAGGTTACGAGCAATAGCACCAACCAGTGCTTTTGGCTCAGATGACCAAGGTAGAACGCGAGAACCTGAGTTCATTTCGTGTTCGTGCGGTTGGTATAGAAACGAGCCTAGTTGGCTGCGAGTTTCTACCGTACCAGGAGCCGTAAGTTGAGGGATTTGCATCACCTCAACGCGAGCGTCTTCATTGCTTGTGTCGATGTAAGACAAAACGCAGTGTGTTGTACCTAAATCGATACCAACACTGAACTTAGGCGCCTGATGTTCTTGTGAATGCTCTTGCGATGAAGAATGGTTTTGGTGTTCCATTATAGCTCCACCTCTGCCGGTGCAATTACAGATGCATCGTAGTTTTCAGCAAGCTTAGGCAGGTTCATGTTAGTTGCTTTCCAACCTTTGTGAACCAATGTGCCGTTGAATGGTGCGTTACCCGTTACGTTGCCAGTTAGGCGAATTTCTTGAGGGTTGAAACCTTCAGCAATAGTGATACGTGTTTCTTCATCTTCAGTGCGGATGTGAGACAGCGTTACGTAATCGGCTAATACTTTTTGACCGCCAGTGTGAATAACACGAGCTGCTGCGCCAACTTCTTCATCAGAGAATGACGTTAGGTCTTCTTTTAGGAAGTCAATTAAACGAGCTTCTTGCTGCATGATAGACAGTAGTTGCATTGCAGAATCTGTTGGTGCTGTTGCCAGCTTAGATTCAACTTCTACTACTTTTTCGATCACACGTTCAACTTCAACAACTTTCTCTACTTCGACAATTTTCTCAACTGGCTTTTCAACTTCAACGATCTTTTCTACTGGTTTTTCTACGACTTTCTCAACCACTTTGGTTTTACGAGAAACGGCAATTAACAGTAGTAAAACGCTTGATGCAGTTAGGCCTGCGTGAAGCATATCAAACGTTTGTGGGATTAGGTTCAAATCAACGATCATAGTGATTTCTCTTTAAAATTGATTTAACGGTATATTCGTCGGTTCAAAGGAATATACAGGTTGGAAAGAAACTCATTGGCACTAAGCCGAAACGGTCACTTTCAAGCTATAAATATGGATGGATACTAGCATATTCAAGGCTTAAGAGTGGTATTTAATGTTTTTAATCAAGTGGGTTTTTGGTGTGTTAGCTTGAAATTTAGTCGAGATTCGGTCGAATATTGGTCGTCGATGTGAGGGCAAGGTAAACAATGCCCGTTTTATGTCAGTTTTAAGACTAAACAGAAATGGAGCATGATTCCCTTCCGTTATATACTTTTAACTCATTAGAGACTATTTGGAAGCCACATGCCGCAAACTACCGACCCACTTACAGGGTTGAAGAGACGAACTCTCCCATTGGTCGTATTTTTGGTCAGTTTTTTGATTACTGTGTTGTGTTTTATATTAGTCGCGTTAAACCAAAACCGCGCGTTAAATATGAATTTGGATAGCTTTGCTACTCACCAGACACTGAGTTTGGAAGCGTTTATAGCTAATGACGTGGCTTACATTGGTTCTGGTGCTAATTTTTTCTACGCAAATGATCCTGAAAACTGGGATAAGTTTGATCGTTTTGCACAACAAACGATTAATGTTTCAAAAAGTCTAATTGGCTTGCAGTGGATGCAAAAAGTGGCAGCAGACGAGATTGCCGAGCATACCGCTAAGATGAAAGAAAAATACCCGTCTTGCGAGCTGTTCACTATTCCAAAACACGAAGCCAAAGTCTTTGGTTACATCTTAGATGGTGAGCCGGCGTTCATTGCTAGTGACCTGTATCCCAACACACAAGCAAACGACAATGTACTTGGCTTTTATTTTTCTCGTGAGCGCTTCAAGCTGGTTTTAGATAATATTAAACAGACACGTAAAGCGAATATTTCAGACAAAGTTCGCTTGCTTCAAGACGGCTTAGATCAAAATACACCAAAGACTGGCATGTTGGTTTATCACCCTGTGTTTGAAGGCGAAAGCGATAATCTACTTGGCGTTGTGATTGGTGTGGTTCGAACGACTTACTACTTTGAAAATCTACTGGCTTCGGCAGTGGGAGACATGGATGTCTATATTCGTGTTACCGATACGGGTTTCGAAGCAGAAGACTCCCCAATATTGTTTGAAACCGAGGGTTATGAAGCGGTATCTGGGCACCACATTACCAAAACAATCTCACTGACCAATCGAGATTGGAAGGTCGATTACAAAATAGATTCATGCATCTCTTTCTATGGTTATCTGGTATTAACCGGAATCGCGTTAGTCGGAACAACTATCTCATTGCTGTTGGCGTATATCGTTAATATGCAAATCCGAGAGAAAGAGCGCTTGTATCAAATGCTTGATAAAAGAACAGAAGAGCTTCGTTTTCTAGCCAACCACGACAGCCTGACCGAGGTTTATAACCGACGTGCTTTCAATAAGATGTTAGATAAAGCGATACAGCGAAATGAACCCTTTAGTCTCATCGGATTTGATGTCGACAAGTTCAAAGGCATTAACGACCAATTCGGTCACCCTGCAGGGGATGCTTTACTCATTCATGTAATTAAATTGATTTCAGTGAGCTTGAAAGAGGGGGATAACCTGTTTCGTATAGGTGGAGATGAGTTCTGTATCATTTCTAGTATTACAAACCATGAAGCCCTAGAACGATACTTACAATGTATTCTAAGAACAGTGAGCCAGTCTCATTGTGAGCACAAAGGTCGACAGCTCAGTTGTACTTTGAGTATTGGTGCTGCTATTTACGCTAATGAAAACACGGAAGAGATTCTGCAAAAAACAGACAGTATGCTCTATCAAAGTAAGTCGAATGGCCGAAATCGAGTGACAATTGCAGGCTAAATGAGCACTTGATACAACTAGGGTCGAGTTCTGTATTGGGCTCATGTACAATTTCACAAAATTTTTGACGAGAGAATTAGGCGACGTATGAATCACAATCGAGTTGTGTGTTTCGATTTGGAAATGTGCTGTTGGAGCGAAGACGGTGTGGGAACAACAGGAGAGATCATTGAAGTTGGTCTTGCTGAGATTGATCTAGCATCCGGTACTATCGTGAAGCGAGCACAATACTACGTTAAGCCAGAGAAAGACGAAGTCTCTCTATTCTGTGCCGAGTTAACGGGCATTACACCTCGTAAAATCGAAAAGCAGGGTCGCCCATTAGAGTCTGTCATCAAGTCGATGATTAAGAACTTTGGTGGTCCCAAAAAAATCTACGCAGCGTGGGGACGTGACGACCTTATCTTACACAAAGAGTGTATTGAAAAAGGCATCGAGCCTCCGTTTAGCGAGTTCTTAAACATCGCAACGCTTTACCGTGTTCAGAATCGCTTGAAAGACAAACGCATTGGTCACCGCGCTGCTCAAGAAGCCAAAAATATTGAGTGGGAAGGTCGTCAGCACTCGGGTTATGTCGATGCTTATAATCTTGCGAAACTCACATTAACTATGTTGTAGCTAAATTTTTAGCTCCTCTCAGCCCTGTTTAGTCAGCTTTCAGTTTACCGATTCAAAAAAGCGACCGGTTTCTTAACCCGTCGCTTTTATTTATTTCAGTTTCCAATTCATTATTTCAGGCACTAATTTTCGCCTAAAACACTTAACTTACTCTTGATAAAGTCACTGTGGTCAACGTAGAGCAGCTCCGCTGTTTTACGGATCACAGAATCTTCGATAGGGTCAATTTCCCCGTCGGCATGCGCTACTTCCCACATCGCTTTGATTAAGTCGATTCGCACTGGCTGAGATAGGTCTCTGAGTTGCGATGTAAAGTCATACAGCGATACTGATTGCTCTACTTTCGGCTCTGCTTGCGCGAGCAGTACCTTTGCTTGTTCTTCATCTAAATCCAGCAAACGCTGCAGAAGCTGTAGCTTAGCGACTCTTTCTGATTCATTGATCTGATGGTCGGCACCCGCGACTTCACACAACAAACTCGCGATGGCGATATTAGGTGATGTGCCTTGGTTTTTGCTTAGGTCCTGGCCTTCAATCAATTGTTTAAACATTGATGTGAGAGAATTGAACATAACGAGCTCCAGTTAAAATTTGTATCGAGTTCCGTAACGCTGATAGCTATCAACTATAACCATAAGCATAACTATTGGGTCTACAGAGTGTGATCGCAAGCGTCTTTACTAAAAACTGACATTACGGATACGCGAGCGATAAGGAGCATTTTATCAATCGGGCTCTGGGAAACGGGTAATTTTACCGTCGCCACTGAGTGTCGTGATCGATTGCGGTTTCCCATCAGTGTCTAGCCTCAATTCTCCAATCGCACTGCGGTTTGAAAGGCGATAGAAGGTCTGATTGTCAGGGCTTCGCTTTTCGATCTTCAAGCGTTTACGCTTAGTGAAGTAGTTCAAAACTGAGCGAGGGCTGTATAACAGGCGGTCCCATACATCGCAGAATTTAAGCAGCGGAGCAGGGAACTGATTTTTAATACCACTGCAGGTGATTTGATAGATGTTCGGGCTGTTGCGACGATACCTAAGCTTGATGTCATAAGCGAAGGAGTAGTGAACATCGCCAGAAAGTACCACGAAGTTGGTCGGTGTTTTGGTATGGGTAAAGATGCTAATCAGCGTATTAGCACTGCCCGGATGTGCCATCCAGTTTTCAGCGTCAATCACTAATGGCTTGCCGATTGTGGTCGCCATCTTTTGCAGTGTTTCAATAAACTTCACGCCAAACATCGGTGCAGCAGAAACGATCACCACTTTATCTTGATTCATTAACTGATGTTGAAACTCAATCAAGGCTTCCCAGTCCATTAAACCTGAAGGCTTGTTCATGCGTGACTCTGAACGCCAACGACGCGTACGAGTATCCAACACAATGACTTTGGGTGAGGTATCTATTGTGTAATGCCACTCTTCAAAGCGACTCAGCATCTCAATAAAGGCTTGATGCTTGTCTGGCTCGATGTTGCCAATAGAGTGAGTAGTCGCTGCATTGCCGGCTTCATTATGAGTTTGTTTACTAATGCGCGGTTGTTTAGTAATGAGCGGTTGAGCGACAAAAAGCTGTTTTGCTTGCTCGATAAACGTTTCATCGAAGCTCTCCGGTTTGTTACCCCAACCTTGACACATCCAGTAAGCCGCAAGGCCGTTACCAATGACTTGGGTCGCGAACTGGTTTTGGTCGACGGCATGCTCCCAACCCACGGTAAGGTTCCAATCATCCGTCACATCGTGATCATCGAAGATCATGTACGTTGGAATATGCGCGAACAGACGTTGCACTTGCGGTAAGCCAGCAATGAAATCATCCATGATGGCGCTTTCATCACGCCATTGTTGCTGCTCAGTCGGTGTTAATTGGCGTCCACCTTGAGTGAAGTTATTCTCAATTAAACGCTCTCGATTGACGCATAGCCACAGTGTCGGAGACCAAACCAATAAGTACATCGCGATAAACTCAGACAGCGTGACCAAGTGGTTTTCACAATCGGTAGAGCTAAAAATCGGCACGCCACGGTTCGGGAATAACTTATCGAGCATGGATTCTGAAGCTGTGTGGTGCGGCAAATAGTGATGACGCTGGTATAAGTGGTATTCACTGTTATACAGAGCGTCACTGTTGTTGATTTGTTTAATTTGCGAGTCAGTCGGTAAGCTTTCGCCTACAAGGCCAAGCAGGTGAATCACTTGTTGAATAGCATCAAGTGTTGGGCCTGCCACATGGTCGGCGTAGATCTGATCGCCGCTCATCATCAGCATGTCGGGTCTTTCAGCGACGGTTTGATCGGCCATCTTGTTATCGGCTGCAACTAGGCTGTCTTTGCTTGGATGATGCGGGTTGCGGCAAGAGCCATGAAGAATGTAATCAGCTGAGGTCGATATCTTAAACTCAACGCGAGATTTACCGTTGTAAACAAGGTGAGGGGCGAGCTCTTTTAGTGAACCTGACTCTGTGTGAATGTCATATTCAAGCAGCGTATTAGTCGGAAACTCACCTTGTAAGCGAATTAGCGTTATCCACGCATGTGTACCGATTTGAATCGAATCATGTTCTTCAAGCGATGAGGTATAAAACGGCTGGTCTTGTGCTGCTTCAGAATCGTCTATTTCTTGAGTATGAAGCTCGGCTCTGCCTGTAAGAGGCGAGCTGGTGGCTAACCAAAGTACTACTTCAGTCGCGGTGGTTTTTCTTAAAATGGGTCCGGCGAGTAACAGGGGAAGAGATGATGTCGTAGAGGGTTTCAATACGGTACCTAAAATCGTTGGTGGCTAGTCGTCGTGGTGTTCTTTTGTTTCGAGCTTGTTCGTGTCTGGCTTTGTGGTTCCAAGCGTTGATGCTTCAAATTCTACTGAGTCAGATTCTGTTGATTATGCTCTGCAATCTCAGGCTCTGTCGTTTCAGATTCTGTTGATTCAAGAACTTCGATAACTTCTGAGCTAGAAAGTTCATGGCCCATTAGAAATATTGCCAATAGGGCATCGGCTTTGGTCTTGGTATCGGAAGGCTCGTCTAATAACAGTTCGAGCTTTTCTCGAATCATAGCAATCTCGTGCTCAACAAAGCCACGGCCTTCTTCATCCCCTTGATTGTCTTCAGGGGCATTATCGAATTCAAGAAATAGCATGTCACCGTCTAGGTTGGTATCCACCAAACGCTCAGGCAACCACGCCTCACCCATAACAATATCTGGATCGGAATCTTTGGGTAAGTGATCTATAATGTTTTGTAATTCGGAGACTTTCACAATACTTTCATTTAACCGAGAATATTCTACATTGTAACGGTCAATGCCGAGCAAACCTAAAAATAGTTAGCCGTCATGGTTAATAAATGTCTAATCAGTAAAACAATATTTTTTTCAAAGAGTAATTACACAAGAATGAAGCTCAAATATTTACCGACTCTTCCTTCATCTGGATTGGTTTTACTAGGTAGCGCTTTCCTAAGTGGCATTTTCGTAAGTGCTAATGCGTGGGCCGCTGAAGAGCAAGAGTGGGGCATCGCTGCAATGTTCCGTACAGCAAGCATCCCTTATGACACGTCTGGTGGCGACCAATCGGTTAGCTCATTCGTACCGATGCTGTTTTTCAAGAACGATTATGTGTTTATTGACGGTACTGAGATGGGGGCATACCTCTATCAAACTGACGATGAGAAGTGGTCTTTCAATGCTATCTCTCGCATGCGCTTTATTGATATTCCTGCATCTGAGCAGAACGCGATTGAAGGCGATACGGCGGACTTTGGTGCTCAACTGACCTACCTACTTGATGATTCTTGGTCTGTCGAGACGGAGTTAATGAGCGACAGTGAATACAACTTCCACGGTAACTTACGAGCTAAAGCCAAGTATGAAACTGGAGATTGGGAGTTTTACCCGAGCGCGACGCTGCGTTATAAAAGTGCTGATTTCAACAGTGAGTATTACTCCGCATCTAATGAAACCATTGGTGCTGGTGTTGACTTAAATGTTGGTGTTGAAACGCGTTACCATGTGGTTTCTAACTTGTACTTATTGGGTTCAACCAGTGTGACTCGATTGGACGATAATGCTTACGATTCTTCGATTGTTGAAGACCGTTATCAGGGGGAATTGTACCTTGGCTTTGGTTTCTTTAACGACAAAGAGAAAGCGCCAAAACCTAAACTGAGCAATGCGCCGTACTTACGTGTCGCACACGGCTGGGGAACGCCATCCAATATTGGCGACATCATGAAGTTCAATCGAGAGAAAGACGAATACAACAACCAGTTGACCTCGTTCTTCTATGGACACCCGTTAACCGATGAGATCTTCGGTTTGCCACTGGATATCTATTTAACCCCAGGTATTGCGCACCACTGGAGTTCAGACGTTCAATCGAGCAGCACCGAATACATTATCGCAATCAAGGCTTACTACACCTTTGATTGGCCAACTCAGTGGCGTGTTGGTGTGGCAGAAGGTATGTCTTACATCGATTCGATTACCTATATCGAAGGCTCTGAGATGGACCGTAAAGGTTACACCGCAAGCCATCTATTGAACTACTTAGACTTCTCATTCGATGTCAACGTTGGCGACTTGATTGGTAAGAATGACTTGAACAACTTATGGTTCGGTTATTCATTGCATCATCGTTCTGCGATCTTTGAAAAATCCTCTCAGTATGGTCGTATCAAAGGCGGCAGTAACTACAACACGGTCTACTTCCAATATGAGTTTTAAGCGCAGTTTTTAACGTTAGCTTTAAACCAGAGTTGACTAAGTACGAATTACATTTGACCGCGCTTTCATAGCTCCTGCGAGTGTTAGCGAGATTAATCAGCCTGATAGCTAAAGGTTTTCCCTTTGCTGTCAGGCTTTTTTGTTTGAGACTTGTGATATAATCGCGCGAGTTTAATAAGTACAAGAATAGGACACGCTTTGACTTCGTCTCCGGAAAAAGCAGATAACAACAAGAATGCAGCACAGCCAAGTTCTTCACAGAGCAAAGCGAAACCAAACCAAGCTGCATCGAAAAAATCTGCTGAACAATCAGCGAAAAACAACAAATCATCTCAGAATAGCCCAGCC
Source organism: Vibrio sp. 10N.261.52.C2 (assembly GCF_041471425.1). Classification (NCBI taxonomy): domain Bacteria; kingdom Pseudomonadati; phylum Pseudomonadota; class Gammaproteobacteria; order Vibrionales; family Vibrionaceae; genus Vibrio; species Vibrio sp. 10N.261.52.C2. The sequence continues at coordinate 118,357 of NZ_JBFROH010000035.1, forward strand.
TCTCTTCGTAAAGCGCTCAACGAATGTATGATGCGCGATCGCTTCCGTTTGAATAAGCGAATTGCTGGTGCGAGTAAAATTAAGAACGAACAAGCTAAGCACGCTGTCTTTGATGAGATTGCGTTAGACATTGCTAAGTCGATGATGACGGCAACTCAGCGTGCGGCACAGAAACCAACGATTGAATACCCAGAAATTCTACCGGTTAGCCAAAAGCGCGAAGACATCGCGAAAGCCATCGCTGAAAACCAAGTGGTTATCGTGGCGGGTGAAACGGGTTCGGGTAAAACCACTCAGCTACCAAAAATCTGTTCTGAGCTTGGCCGCGGCCGCTTTGGCTTAATTGGTCACACTCAGCCCCGTCGTCTTGCGGCGCGTTCGGTTGCGAACCGTATTGCTGAAGAGATGGAAACACAGCTGGGTGAGTTCGTTGGTTATAAGGTTCGATTCAACGACCAAATTTCTGACAATACCCAAATCAAACTGATGACCGACGGTATTCTACTGGCGGAGATTCAACACGACCGTTTCTTAAATCAGTACGACACCATCATTATCGATGAAGCGCACGAACGTAGCCTGAACATCGATTTCATCATGGGTTACCTGAAAGAGTTACTGCCAAAGCGTCCTGATCTGAAAGTGATCATCACGTCGGCAACCATCGATCCAGAGCGTTTCTCTAAGCACTTTAACAATGCACCGATCATTGAAGTGTCTGGTCGTACTTACCCAGTTGATACGCGTTACCGCCCATTAGGTGGTGATGAAAGTGATTCAGACCGCGACCAAATCGAAGGCATCTTTGAAGCCGTTGATGAGCTGTGTGATGAAGGCCTTGGCGATATCTTGATCTTCATGAACGGTGAGCGAGAAATTCGTGATACCGCAGATGCATTAAGTAAACGCAACCTTCGTGATACCGAAATTGTCCCGCTTTACGCGCGTCTATCGGCGGGTGAGCAGAACCGTATCTTCCAGTCTCATACTGGTCGACGCATCGTTCTGGCAACCAACGTGGCAGAAACCTCGTTAACCGTTCCGGGCATCAAGTATGTTATCGACCCGGGTACGGCGCGTATTAGCCGCTACAGCTACCGAACTAAAGTACAACGCCTACCGATTGAACCAGTATCTCAAGCGAGTGCTAACCAGCGTAAAGGTCGTTGTGGTCGTGTTGCGGAAGGTATCTGTATTCGTCTGTACTCAGAGGAAGATTTCGAATCACGCCCAGAGTTTACTGACCCAGAAATCCTTCGTACTAACCTAGCGTCTGTAATTCTTCAGATGACAGCGCTTGGTCTAGGCGACATTCAAGCGTTCCCATTTGTTGAAGCGCCCGATAAGCGCAACATTCAAGACGGTGTAAGGCTGCTTGAAGAGCTTGGTGCGATCGCCACCGTTGAACCGTCAGCGAACAAAAACAAGAACCACGGCGACGACAAGAAGAAGCTAACCGCGATTGGTCGTAAGCTGGCAAAACTGCCTATCGATCCACGTTTAGCGCGTATGGTAATTGAAGCGCCACGTAACCGATGCCTACACGAAGTGATGGTGATCGCGTCTGCGTTGTCGATTCAAGATCCGCGTGAGCGTCCATCAGATAAGCAACAATCGTCTGATGACAAGCACAAGCGTTTCTTCGATAAAGAGTCTGACTTCATCACGTTTGTGAACTTATGGGATTACATCAAGCAGCAGCAAAAAGCATTGTCGAGTAACCAGTTCCGCAAACAGTGTAAGCAAGATTACCTCAACTATTTACGTATCCGTGAATGGCAAGATGTGTACTTCCAAATTCACCAAGCAATGCGTGAACTGGATACTAAGTTGAATACAGAACCGGGCAGCTACGATGGCATTCACATGTCACTGCTATCAGGTCTGCTTTCGCACATCGGTATGAAAGACCAAGAGAAGAATGAGTATCAAGGTGCACGTAATGCACGCTTCCATATCTTCCCTGCGTCTGGCTTATTTAAGAAACAGCCTAAGTGGATCATGTCTGCGGAGCTGGTAGAAACCTCAAAACTTTGGGGGCGCGTTATCGCGAAGATTCAACCGGAATGGATTGAACCGCTAGCGAAACACCTGATTAAACGTAGTTACAGCGAACCACATTGGTCGAAGAAGCAAGCGGCAGTAATGGCACACGAAAAAGTGATGCTTTACGGAATCCCAATCATTCCAAAACGCTTAGTTAACTACGGTGCGATTGATGCCACTGTCAGCCGTGAATTGTTTGTACGCAGTGCATTGGTTGAAGGTGAGTGGGAAACCAAACATACGTTCTTCAAACAGAACCGCAAGCTCCTGCAAGAAGTGGAAGAGCTTGAGCATAAATCGCGTCGTCGTGACATCTTGATCGACGATGATGAACTGTTCGATTTCTATGACCAGCGTGTTGGTGAAGAGGCGGTTTCTGGCCGTCACTTTGATACATGGTGGAAGAAGACCAGTCAGAAAACCCCTGAGCTGCTTAACTTTGAAAAATCGATGCTGTTCCGCGGTGATGCTAGCCACGTTACCGATCTGGATTACCCGAACTTCTGGCACCAAAACGGTATCAAGCTCAAGCTGAGTTACCAATTTGAGCCGGGCGACGATAACGATGGTGTAACGGTACACATTCCGCTGCCTATCTTGAACCAGATCGACCAGAACGGTTTTGATTGGCAGATCCCGGGTCTACGTCAAGAGCTAGTAATTAGCTTGATTAAGTCGTTACCTAAAACGCTACGCCGTAACTTTGTACCTGCGCCAAACTATGCCGATGCATTCTTGGCACGTGTGACACCGCTTGAAGCACCGTTACTGGATTCTCTTGAGAAAGAGCTACGCCGCATGACGGGTGTGGAAGTGGTACGTGATGACTGGAAGTTAGACCAGATCCCTGAGCACTTAAAGGTAACATTCCGCGCTGTAGATCATCGCAAGCGTAAGCTGAAAGAACAGAAAGATCTGCATGAGTTGAAAGAGAGCCTGAAAGACAAGGTTCAAGAAACGCTTTCTAAAGTGGCAGACGACGATATCGAGCAGCAGAACCTGCACACGTGGAGCTTTGGTGAATTACCAAAAGTCTACCAACAGAAACGTGGTGGCTACGATGTTAAAGCCTTCCCTGCGCTGGTGGATACCAAAGACAGCGTAGAGATCAAACTGTTCGAAACCGAGCAAGAGCAAATCTCGGCAATGAAATCGGGTCAGCGTCGTTTAATCTTGTTGAACGTGCCATCACCGATCAAATACTTGCACTCGAACCTGCCGAACAAATCGAAACTTGGCTTGTACTTCAACCCATACGGACAGGTACTCGATCTTATCGATGACTGTATCGCTTGTGGTATTGATAAGCTGATTGAAGAGAAGGGCGGTTTGGTTTGGGAACCAGAGCAGTTTGAAGCTCTGAAAGAACACGTACGTGCAGAGCTGGGTGATACCGTAGTAGAGATTGCTCAACAGGTTGAAACCATCCTAACCACGGCATTCAGCATCAGTAAAAAGCTGAAAGGACGCGTGGATCTTTCTATGGCATTCGCACTTTCTGACATAAAAGCTCAAGTAGAAGGTTTGATTTTTAAGGGTTTTGCCACAGAATGTGGGTGGAAACGCTTGCCGGATATTCTACGCTATATGAGAGCGATTGAACGCCGCATGGAAAAACTGCCAATTGACCCGAACAAAGATCGTCTTCACATGATCAAAGTTGAGTCAGTAATGAATGATTACAAAGAACTGCTGAATAAAATTCCAAAAGGGATCGCGGTTCCAGAAAATGTAAAAGAGGTGCGTTGGATGATAGAAGAGCTTCGTGTAAGCTTCTTCGCACAGCAGCTCGGTACGCCTTACCCAGTATCAGATAAGCGTGTTAAAAACGCGATTGATGCTTGCTAAAGGAATAAAGCTAGACGCAATGGCAAGGTTTGGGTATAAATCTTGCTTATTGCATTACTAATTGAATAGTTATTACATACAGGGCGACTTGGTGGCAATTTATTACCACTCAAGGCCTGCCACTAGGACGAAAAAGGTCGAATATGAAAAAAACGTTATTGGCACTAGCACTACTAGGTGCATCTTCAACAGCAATGGCTGATTCTTGGTTGTACGGCGGTGTAATGGGTGGTCAAAACTCATTCGCTGGTGAAGATGAAAACGCGGTGGGCATCCACGTAGGTACAGGTATCCTTCCACTAATCGGTGTTGAAGCGGGTTACTGGGATCTAGGTTCTTTCGACAACGTTAGCTACGGCAACCGTGCTAAACAAGGTGTTGACGTAAGCACTGCTTACCTAGCGATCAAACCAAGCATCGACTTCGGTCCTCTTCACGTATACGCGAAGGGTGGTCTTCACTCATACGAAGTGAAAGGCGATAACTTCAAGCAAGACGACGTTGATATCATGTACGCTGTAGGCGCTGAATACTTCATCTTCGGTCCACTATCTGTAGGCGCTAGCTACCAAAACTTCAAAATGAAAGATGATGACTCTGGCGTTTTCTCTCTAAACGCAACTATTCACCTACTGTAATCAATCAGTAAAACGATCGTAAATAACGGTCGGATAGTCGTTAAAGAGTTCGTTAGAATTCATAAAAAATGCCAGCTTGATAGCTGGCATTTTTGTATCTGTTAACCGGGTAATTGCAACTCTGTTTTCTTCTAACAGATAGTAAGCGGATGGTTATTTTTTACTGTTGAGAATACGCTGAATTCTTGGGTTAATCGCTTTACCGTGTTTACTTTCGTACTCTTCGCGTTTTAAATCGTTCAGGTTCTTTACAGAGTTAGCGGCAAGCAGGAATTCTGGTAACTCAGTTTCAAGCATGCCTTTCTCATCTAAACGTTTCGCTTCCAAGTAATACTTCTTGAACAGGCCATCGAGTTTGTTTTCAGCCGTGCGCTTTAAATCGTACAGTTTATTCTGGATTAACCATTGCTCAATCTTATTATCTGCAGAGCGTGACAACACTCGAATACGGCTATCCAACAACTCTTCTTCAGTCAAAGAATCTTTCAGGATCCAAAGCTCACCCATTTGCGGCGGCCAACTGTTGCCAAGTTGAATACGTTCATGACAGTGCATTAGCACGCGGTTAAGGCCGTCTGAATCGACTGAGTTGGCAAACTCAATGAACTTACCGCTTGGCTCACTACCGTACTGATATTCCCACTGCGTTTCGTACACGCTCAAGAAAGAGCCGAACACGTGAATACACCAATCGGTTAGTTCCAGCTCTGCAGGATCTTGATCAACAACAGGTACTTGTTGAGACGCACCAGAATCCGCAGCTTGTGCAGCCGCTACATTAACTTCAGTGCTTTTTGCTTCAATTATTTCAGATCGTGCAGGAACGTCAGATACAACAGGCTCAGAAGGTTGGCTTTTTGCCTTTTTGAATGAGCTGCTGCCTGAAGCGTTCAGATGGGCTAAGCTTTTGTCTATACCCATTTCCTTGAGCTTGTCCTGCATTTCCTGAATATTGAGCGGTCTTCTGCTGTTGTTGTCTTTCATTTTGCTTCTCGTTAACTAGCCAGTACTGCAGCTTGGATTCAATCCGAGATAATGGCATTAATTCATTGGCTTTGGCTTTATACCAGAGGACAAATTTCTTCCATACTAAACTATGGTCACCGGTCAAACCGGAGAATTTAAACGCACGTTCTGCCCATGATGGTATCTCTTCTTCGTTGAGATCATGAGTAGAGACGGTGTTGCTGTTCATTGAGCCTCGACCTTGTGGGCGAGGGGCCTGCTGCATGTGTTGCATTGGTGCCGGAGCAGGCTGAAACTTAGGTGCAGGTGCAGGTGCAGGTGCAGGTGCAGGTGCAGGTGCAGGTGCCGTAGAGTAGACCGGAATACTATTGGTCGGTTGAACCTCAACGTGCGCCGCAGTTTGCTCTTGCTCAATGAGCATTTTGAAAACGTGAATCTCTTTTTTATCCCGATAATCTACTTTTACCTTATCGAGAAAACCTTGGTCGACTAAACACTTAAGACAGTCGGCTAAACCAAACGTAGAGAGAGCACAAAGTTGACCTGCTGTTTGTAGGCACACATTGGTGTAGCCGAATTCGTCAGCACCGTCTGCAAGCATCAATAAAACCAGCTTTTCTGCAGGGCTAGAAGTATTCACTTGCCAAGCTAAATAAGAATATTTGGCGCTCAATATCGTGTTCTCAAAAAAGGTAAGTCGTTGTCACTATTGTAAGTCACCCCTTACCGAATTTATAGCAACTTAACAGAAAACGGCATTAGTAAGCCAAATATTGACCATAAGGAGACGTCTGCCCCATAAAGTAAGCCTACAGTCATTCATTCTTGTGGTTTAAGCTAGGAATCATTGGGCATGAATACGCATAGCAGCTTAAAGTGCCTACATTCTTTGTTAGGTTAAGAATGCCCAATTCGCGTCCACATTCTGTTGGTCACAATACAGGTCTTTTTTTAAAGTCTTCTCTTTAGGTCAACTATTGATGATTTTCTTAGCTATATCCCATTTATTCTCTTTCCATTCACAAAATGTATTTAATTTACAAAACCCCTTGATATGATCAATACTTGCGCTATTATGACGATAAGTCAGAAATGACGAAGCGTCACAAAATGGTTAACTACATGAATTTACTATTCGTGTTAATATATTGGATAGGAGTGTTTTAAATACTGGCGAAGCTTAGATAACGGCTAAGCTCATATACGGACTAAAAAATTATGTTTGGCTTTGGTTGTAAAGGCGATAAACAAGGTATCTTTGGTTGCAAAGGCGTGTTGTCTAAAAAGCAGCAGTCTATTGCAGACCGAGAAGTAGAGTTGATGTTGTTAGCAAAAGATCTGGTTCGAGAACAAGGGTTCGGAAACCTCACGATGGACAAGCTAACGGCAGCGAGCTCTTATTCTAAAGGTACGATATACAATCACTTTTGCAGCAAAGAAGACGTCGTTTTAGCGTTATGTATTCACTCTCTCAAGACAGAAGCAATGATGTTTGCTCGCTCTGGAGAGTTTGAAGGCAACACACGTGAAAAGATCGTCGCATTGCACGTTGCTTACCGAATCTATGCTCGCATGGAACCGGTACTATCAACCTGTGCGATCATGGCTAAAAGCCCGTGGGTACTAGAGAAAGCGTCTAGTGCACGCGTCGCCGAGATGAATGAACTGGAAGAGTTGGTGATTGAACAATGCGACTCTATGGTTAACCAAGCGGTAGAAGCGGGTGACCTAAAGTTCTCTTCTGGCGTTGGCTCAGATGCCATCGTTTTTGCTAACTGGTCAATCGCATTTGGTTCAAATGCTTTGTCACAGAATGCATCAAACAGTCATTGTATTAAGCGGTTACAAGACCCGTATTCAGTATTACACAACGCGAACATGATTCTAGACGGCCTCAATTGGCAGCCCCTTTCTAGTGACTGGGATTACCGCAAAACTTGGCGTCGTGTAGAACAAGAACTGTTCAGTGAAGAGATCGCTTACTTAGAGTCTGTAGGTCGATAGCTTCCGTTAAGCCCACACATGTGGGTTTATTAATAACCATTTTTGACGATTCGTCACAAACTTGAGGCTGACCGACTGTGGTTGCTGTTTTCTTGAGTGTTTGACTAAGCATTGTGTCTTTTGTCAGCTTCGGCTGGCTTTTTATGACACAAATATGACGAATCGTCACAAATGGAGACTGTGATGAAACATGACAGCCAGAAGCCCACGTTCGATCAGCAAAACCGAGATAACCCTAATGCCGATAGCGCAAACACAGATCTAAACAGTTGGCACTCAATACCTACCAAGCGTTCGTTTATCGTTCTGCTGGTGGTGTTTTCAATCATCATTCTCTCTGCATTAGGGGCTAAGAACCTCTACTTTAGAGGGGACTACAACATCTTCTTCGAAGGCACCAACAAGCAGTTGATGGCGTTCGATGAAATCCAAACCACCTTTGCAAAAACCGACAACCTTGCGATTGTTGTCGCACCTGAAGATGGCAATGTCTTCACCCCTGAAACTCTCACCCTGATTCAAAATCTCACGGTTGATGCGTGGCAGATCCCGTATTCAAGCCGTGTCGATTCCCTTGCTAATTATCAGCACACCGAAGCCATTGAAGATGATCTTTTGGTAGAAGACTTACTGTATGAAGAGTACGAACACACACCAGAACGCATCGCCAAAGTAAAACAGATCGCCCTTAACGAGCCGTTGCTTAAGAATGCCTTGGTGTCGGCCTCTGGCGATGTGACGATTGTGAACGTCACCGTGCAACTGCCAGAAGTGGACAAAACCGCAGAAGTGCAAGAGGTGATTGCAGCAATCAATACCATGATCGGCAAGTACCAAGCTCAGTATCCTAATGTCGAATTCCATAAAGCGGGCATCATAGCCATGAACAACGCGTTTATGACTTCGGCTCAAGAAGACAGCTCAACGCTCGTTCCCTTAATGCTGTTGGTGGTACTGGTGTTCCTGACCTTTATGCTGCGCTCGTTCTTTAGTGTGGTGGCGACGCTCATTGTGATCATCTCTTCGATTGTTGCCACCATGGGATTGTCTGGTTGGGCAGGGATGTTCTTGAGTACCGCAACCGTGAATGTGCCAACCTTGGTTTTAACTTTGGCGGTGGCTGATTGTGTTCACGTGATTGTGACCATGAGACAAGCGATGCAGCGCGGTATGGAGAAAGCACAAGCCATTCAATACAGCATCAAGCTCAATGCGATGCCGATTCTGATCACCTCGGTGACCACTGCGATTGGTTTCCTGATGATGAACATGTCGGACTCACCAGTGCTGCGTGATTTCGGTAACTTATCGGCACTGGGTGTACTTATTGCGTGCTTCTTGTCTGTGACTATGTTGCCAGCGTTGCTAAAACTGCTGCCAGTCAAACGTCTACCTGCCAACCCTAAGGCGGCAGACAAAGTCACCTTCATGGATAAGCTGGGCGATTTTGTCGTAACTAACCGTAAAGCACTGCTGCCGATTTCTACGCTAGTGATTGTTGGCGCTGCCGCGTTAATTCCGCTCAACAAAGTCAACGATGAATCGGTGAAGTATTTCGATACCTCAAGTGAATTCAGACAAGCGGCTGACTTCATGGAAGAGACCGTAAGCGGCATGACAACCCTCAGTATCGCAGTGAAAACTAACGAGTCTCAAGCGATTGCTGATCCTGTGTTCTTGCAAGCAATTGGTGACTTTACTAAGTGGCTACGCGTTCAACCAGAAACTGACCATGTGGCAACGCTTTCTGATGTTTATATGCGTTTGAACAAGAATATGCATGCCGACGACGACAGCTACTACAAGCTACCGCTGAACCGTGAACTTGCCGCGCAATATCTGCTGCTTTACGAAATGTCTCTGCCGTACGGCTTGGACTTGAACAACCAGATTAACGTCGATAAATCATCGATCAAAATGGTACTCACCGTCGATAACCTTGGCAGCGTTGAGCTAGTCGAACTCGAAGAGCGCATTTACTCATGGTTTGCAGCCAATGCACCGCAATATGAAGTGGTGGCTTCGAGCCCGTCACTGATGTTTGCTCATATTGGCGAAACCAACATGGCGAGCATGCTATCAACTTTGCCTATCACCCTAGTGCTTATCTCTGGCTTGATGATCTTTGCATTGCGCTCGGTTCGCTTAGGCATGATCAGCCTAGTGCCCAACATTGCGCCTGCGATCATTGGCTTTGGTTTATGGGCGCTTATCTCAGGTGAAATCAACCTCGGTTTGTCAGTCGTGGTCACGCTCACGTTGGGTATCGTGGTTGATGATGCGGTGCACTTCTTGAGTAAATACCAGCGCGCAAGAATCGAAGGGAAATCAGCAGAAGAAGCGGTTCGATACGCTTTCCACACCGTAGGTCGCGCTTTGTGGATCACCACTGTTGTGCTAGTGGCCGGTTTCTCTGTACTGGCGATGTCGAGCTTCAGACTCAACTCCGACATGGGCTTACTCAGCGCGATTGTGATTTTCATTGCGCTGGTGGTCGATTTCATCTTGCTACCAAGCTTACTGATGATCTTCGACAAACAGGCCCACTATTCAGCTAAAACTCAGCACGAATCAAAGCCAGATACCAAGTCGCAGCCTAGATCGACAGCCGAACTGACTACTTCGACCAAATAAGGAAACGTCGGCCTGCTGCGGTGGGCTGACTCAAGGAGATATTTATGAAAAGCGTTAAACAAACATTCGCTACTACATTACTTACTGTTAGCTCGTTGGCACTGAGCACATTCGCCGCTTTCCCAGCGTTAGCAGACCCTGCGAAAGGCTTAGAAATTGCCGAGCAACGTAAAGCGGTCGATGTCGGGTGGGGCGATTCTGTCGCAACCATGGAAATGCTACTTCGCAACAAACAGGGCGAAAGCAGTACACGTCTGATGCGATTGAAATCTTTGGAAGTCGATGACGATGGCGACAAAGGCTTAACCATTTTTGATGAACCACGCGACGTAAAAGGCACGGCTTTCCTAAACCATTCGCACATCACCAAATCCGATGACCAGTGGTTGTATCTTCCTGCACTCAAGCGTGTAAAACGCATCTCTTCACGCAACAAATCTGGCCCGTTTATGGGCAGTGAATTTGCGTATGAGGACTTAAGCTCGTTTGAACTTGAAAAGTACACCTTCAACTACATTGAAGACGCGAAACTGGAAGGCGTAGACACCTTTGTTTTAGAGCAAGTACCGACCGATAAAAACTCAGGCTACACCATGCAAAAGGTATGGCTAGACCAACAGCACTACCGCCCAATGAAAGTCGAGTTTTACGACCGCAAAGGCGCACTGCTTAAAACTCTATCGTTCCAAGATTACAAACAGTACCTAAACCAATACTGGCGCGCACACACCATGGCGATGCAAAACCATCAAACAGGCAAAAGCACCGTATTAACCACGACAGATTTAGTGTTCCAGACCGGTCTTAAAGACAAGGATTTCCAAAAGAACACACTAAAACGTGCGAAATAAGGCAGGAATATGAAAAGGATTGTGGCAACAGGAACCCAATTATCCTTAACTTTGGCAGCGACCGTCGGGCTTATGCAGGTGTCGTTGCCATGTGTGGCGGCAGGCTTTAGCTCTGAATTCGTAGAACAGATCACCCCGGAGCTCGCAGGGCAGTTTAACCTTGAACATAGGCAGTTCTTTAGCGACGGTTTACAAGGGCAAGACAAAGGACAAAGCTCACTGGTGTTGCAGCCAGAGTTTTACTGGGAGCAACAAGAGGGCAACGGCAGCATTACCTTCACCCCGTTTTATCGCCTAGACAGTGAAGACGATGAACGAACTCATGGTGATATTCGCGAAGCCTTGTATTTAACCTATTGGGATGATTACGAACTGCGAGCGGGTGTTGGAAAGGTATTTTGGGGCGTAACCGAATCGGCGCATTTAGTGGATGTGGTAAACCAGACCGATGCCATTGAATCGGTCGATGGCGAATCCAAGTTAGGTCAGCCTATGGTGCACTTCACCTCGATAAAAGAGTGGGGCACCATAGACGCCATGTTACTGCCGTATTTTCGTGAGCGTACCTTCGCAGGCGAAGACGGTCGATTAAGGCCAACCGTGCCAGTATCGGACGATGCGCTTTACGAATCTTCACGAGAAGAAAAACACGTTGATGTGGCATTGCGTTACAGCCAAATGTACGGTGATTGGGATGTCGGTTTAAGCTACTTAGGCGGCACAAACCGCGACCCTTATTACCGTGTGGAAGGCAATCAACTCAAGCCATACTACGCCCAAATGCAACACTTCGGATTGGATGTTCAAGGCATTATCGGTGACTGGTTATGGAAGCTGGAAAGCATTTATCGCGACAGCTACGACAACCATACCGGCGTGGCGACAGGCTTTGAATACACTTGGGTAGGGGCGCTTGAATCGTACTGGGACATCGGCTTCATCGCTGAATACCTGTATGACAGCCGAGGCAACAATGCCCAAACCATCGGCCAAAATGATGTGTTCCTTGGGGCACGTTTCGCTTTGAACGATGAAGACGGCACCGAAGTGCTTACTGGTATCACTCAAGACTTAGATAACAGTGATGTCTACAGTGCCAAGCTAGAGGCATCGAGCCGTATTAACAACAATCTCAAGTGGCGACTGAATGCTTGGTTGTTCGAGAACGAAACCCCAGAGGACTTGTTGTTCTTCGCACGCAAGGATGACTTTGTTGAGATGGCGTTGGAATATTATTTCTAATGTTAGCTTCGTGGGGCGTTCCTGTTGGGGGGGACGTCTCAAATTTAAGATGAGCCATATTTAGAATGTTCAAAGTCGTCTTTTTATAAAGTGGATCAAACAATCGAATAAACCTACAGGTAAAATGGTTATATTTTTTTCAGTATCTATAACCTCCGAGTATGCATGTGAAGCATGCTGGTGGTATCGGCCTTAAGGGATTTATGAATTCATTTAATTGGGATAAAAACTTTGAAACAGGCATTGGTGTTGTAGATGAACAGCATCAATATCTTGTTGGTATTATCAACCACTACGGAAATCTGTTGTCAGAGAACACTATCTCTATCGACGACATAAACGTCGCTTTACTCGATCTCACATGCTATGCCGAATTTCACTTTAAAGAAGAAGAATCTTTGATGAGAGATTGCGGTGTGTATGAGCGACACATTGAAGAGCATATCAAAGTGCATCGTGTATTTATGCAAGATATCTACAGTATGCAAGCTTTCATCATGGAAGAAGATCAGTCGTCAGCACGGCAGTTACTTGATTTATTGATCCACTGGCTTGCTTACCACATCCTCGGCATCGACCAAAACATGGCGCGACAAATGACCGCGATAGAAGAGGGCGCGACACCTCTGCAAGCCTTTGAAGCGGAAGAAAAGCAGCAAGATTCTGCGACTGTCCCGCTGTTGGCTGCGCTTAACGGCCTGTTTGAACAAGTCTCTGAACGAAACAAACAGTTGTTACGCTTCAACCAGTTACTCGAAGATAAAGTTGAGGAACGTACGGCAGAATTAAAACGAGCGAATAAGAGACTTGAAGAACTGTCATTAACCGACTCTCTTACTAATTTGCATAACCGTCGTAGTGCTTTTAAACAGTTAGCGCTGCATTGGCAAGACTCCAAAGAACTGGGCATGCCTTTAGTGTGTATTATGATTGATGCCGACCACTTCAAGCGCATTAATGACACCAGCGGCCATGATGCAGGCGACTTGGTGCTACAAACCCTCTCGCGTGAACTGAAAAACACGTTCCGTAATGATGATATTGTTTGCCGGTTAGGTGGCGATGAGTTCTTGGTTATTTGCCCAAACACCGACCTTAAAGGTGGGATGTACATCGCGGAAACCGCTCGACAGAAAGTGTCTGAATTAGAGGTTGAAACCAGTCATCAAGTTTGGATTGGCAGTATTAGTGTCGGTGTCGCTGAAATGACCCAAGAATTCGAAACCATGAACGAATTGATTAAAGCGGCGGATGAGTCCGTCTATTTAGCAAAAAACGCAGGGAAGAACAGCGTTTGTTCTATTCAGATCTAGCCTTCAGGTCATTTCCAAATTAAGAAGTGGAACCTGTAATTGTTCCACTTCTTCCTACTCCTCATTAATATCCTGTTAAATTTGCCGTGTTTTTAGGCAATAACTTGTTCTTTTAGCGATTCAATTTGGCATTGGTTGCGTGTTTGATTACTATGTGTAGCTATCTAAAAAAACTAATCATCCGATACGGACACTACCAACTGGTAGATGAGGAAATGATGCAACATCTAGAAGAGATCATTGCTAATGCAACGACTGCTATTGATACAGCAGATTCGTTAGTCGCACTTGATGAAGTGCGAGTTCAGTATTTAGGTAAGAAGGGTGAACTAACTCTTCAACTACAAAGCCTAGGTAAACTTCCACCTGAAGAGCGTCGCACTGCTGGTCAAGAGATCAACAAAGCGAAAGGTGCTGTTCAACAAGCGATCGCAGCTCGCAAAGACGCACTACAACGTGCAGAGCTTGAAGCGAAACTAGCTGAAGAAACTATCGATGTGAGCCTACCAGGTCGTCGCATTGAGAACGGTGGTCTTCACCCAGTTACTCGCACTGTTGAGCGTATCGAACAGTTCTTTGGTGAGCTTGGCTTTAGCACTGAGTCTGGCCCTGAGATCGAAGATGCATTCCACAACTTTGATGCACTAAACATCGCAGACGATCACCCAGCTCGTACTGATCACGATACTTTCTTCTTCAACCCTGATCTAATGCTACGTACGCACACTTCTGGTGTTCAAATCCGTACGATGGAAAACGGCAAACCGCCATTCCGCTTCATTGCTCCGGGTCGTGTTTACCGTAACGACTACGATCAAACTCACACGCCAATGTTCCACCAAGTGGAAGGTATGTTAGTTGATGAGAACGTAAACTTCGCACAACTTAAAGGCATTCTTAACGATTTCCTTTGTAACTTCTTTGAAGAAGAAGTTGAAGTGCGTTTCCGTCCTTCATTCTTCCCGTTCACAGAGCCTTCAGCTGAAGTTGACGTGAAACGTAAAGATGGCAAATGGCTAGAAGTTCTAGGCTGTGGCATGGTTCACCCTAACGTACTTCGCTCTGTTGGCATCGACCCTGAGAAATACTCTGGTTTTGCATTCGGTATGGGTGTAGAGCGTCTAACGATGCTTCGTTACGGCGTAAATGACCTTCGTGCGTTCTTCGAGAACGACCTTCGTTTCCTTAAACAATTCAAGTAATCCGGGGCAGTCGAAACTATGAAATTCAGTGAATCTTGGCTACGCGAGTGGGTTAAACCTGCAATTAACAGCGAAGAGCTAGCTCACCAAATCACTATGGCTGGTTTGGAAGTTGACGATGTAGAACCTGTTGCTGGTGAATTCACCGGCGTTAAAGTAGGTAAAGTGGTTGAGTGCGGTCAGCACCCAGACGCAGACAAACTACAAGTAACTAAAATTGATATCGGCGAAGAAGAGCTGTTAGACATCGTATGTGGTGCATCTAACTGTCGTCTTGGCCTAACTGTAGCAGTAGCAACAGTTGGCGCAGTACTGCCTGGTAACTTCAAAATCAAGAAAGCAAAACTACGTGGCGTTCCATCGCACGGCATGCTTTGTTCTTTCTCTGAGCTAGGTATCGACGTAGAGTCTGACGGCATCCTTGAGCTACCAGAAGGCACAACGCTAGGCATGGACGTACGTGAGCTTCTTGAGCTTAACGACGTAACTATCGACGTAGACCTAACAGCAAACCGCGCAGACTGCTTCAGCATCCGTGGCCTTGCTCGTGAAGTTGGCGTACTAAACCGCGCAGACGTTACAGAGCCAACAGTTGACGCTGTTGCAACAAGCATTGAAGACACAGTATCTGTTGAAATCAAAGCAACTGATGCTTGTCCACGTTACCTTGGCCGTGTGGTTAAGAACGTAAACGTGAAAGCGGAATCTCCAATCTGGATGCAAGAAAAACTGCGTCGTTGTGGTATCCGTTCAATCGACCCAGTTGTAGACATCACAAACTACGTGATGCTAGAGCAAGGCCAACCAATGCACGCATTTGATCTCGCTAAGATCGAAGGCGGTATCGTGGTTCGTCTAGCAGAGCAGGGCGAAAAGCTAACACTTCTAGATGGCAACGAAGCTGAACTAAACAGCAACACGCTTGTTATCGCTGACCAAAACAAAGCACTAGCAATCGCTGGTATCTTTGGCGGTCAAGATTCAGGTGTTACTACTGAAACGACAGACGTACTTCTTGAAGCAGCATTCTTCGCACCGGATCACATCCGTGGTCGCGCACGTGCTTACGGCCTTCACACTGATTCTTCTCTACGTTTCGAACGTGGTGTTGATTCAACGCTACAAGCAGCAGCTATGGAGCGTGCAACACAGCTTCTAGTTGAAATCTGTGGTGGTGAAGTTGCGCCAGTAAACGGCAGCGAATCTGAAGCCTCACTTCCTAAAGCAAACGTAGTTGCTCTACGTCGCGCTAAGCTAGATAGCCTACTAGGTCACGAAATCCCATCTACAGACGTAGTGGAAATTCTTACTCGCCTAGGTTGTAACGTTGAAACGACAGACGCTGGCTGGACGGCAACGTCTCCATCTTGGCGTTTTGATATCGCAATCGAGCAAGACCTAATTGAAGAAGTAGGTCGTATCTACGGTTACGATAACATTCCAAACCAAGCGCCTAAAGCGGCACTTAAAATGAATGACCACAAAGAAGCTGACCAACCGCTTAAGCGCGTTCGTGACCTTCTTGTAGACCGTGGCTACCACGAAGCAATCACATACAGCTTCGTAGAACCAGAGCAGCAAAAACTTGTTGTACCTGGTGTTGAGCCGCTAATCCTGCCATTCCCAATCTCTGCGGATATGTCAGCAATGCGTCTTGGCCTAATCCAAGGTCTACTAAACACAGTTGTTCACAACCAAAAGCGTCAACAGTCTCGCGTTCGTCTATTCGAATCAGGCCTACGTTTCATCCCTGAAGCAACTGCTGAAAACGGCATGCGCCAAGAAATGATGCTTGCGGGCGTTATCTCTGGTACTCGTGGCGAAGAGCACTGGGACATTGCAACTAACACTGTAGATTTCTTCGATCTTAAAGGTGACCTAGAAGCAGTTCTTGAGCTTTCTGCAAACGAAATCGCATACAGCTTCAAAGCAGCTAAGCACCCAGCACTTCACCCAGGTCAAACTGCGGCTATCGTCGTAGACGGCAAAGAAGTGGGTATCATTGGTACTGTTCACCCAGAACTAGAGCGTAAGTTTGGTCTTAACGGCCGCACTATCGTATTCGAAATCGAATGGGCAGCTATCAACACTCGCGTGCTTCCAGAAGCAGTAGCCGTATCTAAGTTCCCTGCAAACCGTCGTGATATCGCAGTAGTTGTTGACGAAGCCGTAGCTTCTGGCGACATCGTAGAAGCGTGTATCGCTGCTGGTGGCGAATTCCTAACAGGCGCTAAACTGTTCGACGTATACGTTGGTCAAGGCGTTGAAGAAGGTAAGAAGAGCCTAGCAATCGCACTTAGCCTACAGTCTGTAGAGCGCACACTTGAAGATGCAGACATCGCTGGTTCAGTAGATGCTATCGTAGCTTCAATCTCAGAGAAATTCGGCGCAGCACTTCGCGACTAATCTCTTCTGATAGATAGAAAACCAAAGGCCTCGCAATTGCGAGGCCTTTTTTGTTTTGGAGATGGATGCGGATACTAACTCATTATTGGGCATAAACGCGTTATACTCAAAACTCTAATTCACTTAACTGATATTAGAAAAAGTATCTTGAAACCGTAAAGCTGCGAGTTTGATACGGCGACGTTGAACAATGAGTATTAGCTATCTAATCAATTACGCTAGTATGGGCGAAGTCTGAAAGTAATAGACTCAGAAAGCGTATTAATAATAACCAACAAAAGTCTGGTGAGTGTGTTACCTTGGTTGTTATCCCTACCGCTTAGTAGGGACTTCTTTTCTTTTCCGAACTCGCAACTCGGCACTCCTTAGTCGCCCTCCTAAGCCATACTGCAGGCTTTAATTATGTCCATCTCAACCGAAAAGTTAAGAAATATATTCAGACTCTCTAGAATTGAAAATGTAGATACCAACAACGTCCCCCATATAGCTCCTTGGTTACCACTTGCTCAGGAAGTAAAACCAGTCATCCCTTCTGCGATTATATATTGCGAAGGTAATTTTGGTAAAATTGATGGTAAAACCGCTAATGGATTAGTGAGACATTCGTTAAGCTATCGTATTCTATCAGTTATTGATAGTGAGTCTGCTGGCTTAGATGCTGGTGAAGTTCTTGATAACAAAGCCAATGGAATACCTATCCTTGCTAATGCTGAAGAAGCTATCATTCACGCAGAAAGCATTCCTGATTACTTCATTTTTGGCATTGCGCCATCAAGTGGCTTTTTATCTGACTTAGATAAAAGCATCATTTTAAATGCCATGTCACTAGGAATGAACATCGTAAATGGCTTACATGAATTCCTAACCGATGATCCTCTATTTTTAGAAGCCAGCTTAAAGAATAACGTTCGAATATTCGATACTCGCAAACCCAAAAATAAAGGCGAACTGAAAACGTTTAGCGGGAAAATACACAACGTTAAATGCCCGAGAATTGCTGTAATGGGGACGGATTGCGCGCTAGGAAAACGAACAACAGCAACAATATTGGCGAATGAACTGACTAAAAAAGGCCTTAACGTCGTTCTGATTGCCACTGGTCAAACAGGCATTATGCAGGGCGCACAATACTGCGTTGCACTCGATGCTGTTCCTTCACAATTTTGTGCCGGTGAGTTGGAATCTGTCATTGTACAGGCCTATGAAAAAGAAAATCCGGATCTGATTATTATTGAAGGGCAAGGAGCCTTGAGTCACCCTGCGTTTTCAACCAGCGCTTTTATCTTACGTGGCAGTTGTCCAACGGGTGTGATACTGCAACATGCCCCTAAACGTTTATATCGTAGTGATTTTCCTGATTGCCCAATGCCTTCGATTGCCTCAGAAATCAATCTTATCGAAACGTTTTCTAATACCAATGTTATTGGACTAACACTGAATCATGAAGATATGTCGTTGGATGAAACACGTTGTGCGATAGACACTTACACTACCGAATTTGGTTTACCGGTTACTGATGTCTTGTCACAGCCTGTTGAACATCTACTGCACATCGTAACGTCAGCCTTTCCTATAATAGCAAGTAAACTGGCCGAAAAAGGGTGAACTACCCTAGGTTAGACATCGATTGTGGGAAAGTTCATCATAACGCTCAGTTCCTGATTTCTCAGCTCTCACTGAAAAATATATCCGTTACGCCTGTAACAAAAGCCTTCCTCGGCCACCCTATCATCGCACAAGTTCTTATTGATGCTGGCGCAACAATGTTAGCCGATTCAAGAATCGAAAATCTTCAAAAGATGACTGAATCTGGCATTGCTACCCCTAAAATGCTGATACGTACACCCATGCTCAGTCAAGTGGCGAGCGTAATAAAATACAGTGATATGAGTTTAAACTCTGAAGTTGAAGTGATTCAGAGGCTTTCACATGCAGCGGAACAACAAAATTGCTGTCACGGTATCATTATTA
The DNA here is from genome assembly GCF_041471425.1 of Vibrio sp. 10N.261.52.C2. NCBI lineage: Bacteria > Pseudomonadati > Pseudomonadota > Gammaproteobacteria > Vibrionales > Vibrionaceae > Vibrio > Vibrio sp. 10N.261.52.C2. Next base: position 137,478 of record NZ_JBFROH010000035.1, read on the forward strand.
TGGTTGAGCTTGGCGATCTCAGAGAAGGTGTGATGCCAAATCGCGTGATTGATTTTATCCGAGAGATTATTTCTTTACCAAACATCACGATAAAAGGAATTGGTACGAATTTAGCCTGTCGGTATGGTGTCGCTCCAGATGATCAAAATATGAATATTCTTTCTGATCTTGCCGATGGAATTGAAGCTAAATTTGGGATCAATCTAGAAATTATTTCAGGGGGTAATTCTGCTTCAGTTAACTGGGCTCTTCAGAGAACAGGCTTAACTCGAGTCAATCACCTTCGTATAGGAGAAGCCATTTTTTTAGGCTGTGAGCCTTTAGAGCTCGAAAATATCAAAGGCTTACATACGGATGCGGTTTCTTTGACCGCTGAAGTGATTGAATCCAAGACTAAACCGACTTTGCCTTGGGGGAGTCGGGGGTTAAATGCTTTTGGTGAAAAAGAAAGCCTTCAAGATAGAGGGGAGGTCTCACAAGCTATTCTAGCATTAGGCCGCCAAGATGTTTGTGTCAGCGGGCTTAAGGCTCCGAATGGGATTAAGATCATGTCTTCAACCAGTGATCATCTTGTCCTTGAATCCTCACAGAAACCACTATTTGTAGGGGAAAAAGTCACATTCAGTTTAGATTACAGTGCGCTCTTATCTTCTATATCTTCACGTTATATCCATAAATATTTTAAGGCACCTGAAGGGAGAAGGAGCGCATAATGCTACGAACAACTGTAATTCTCTTCGTCAGTGTCATGCTTAACGGTTGTCAGATAAGCCCAATAAAATCTAATGGACTTGCCGATTATAGAGCGACAGTTATTTCAAGCCAACTTCCACAAGAGTTAGGCTCAATCACACTCGTAAATGCACAGTCAGAGGGCGATAGTGTCACTCTTGTTTTCGTAAAAAAGAAAACTTTGAATATGGACCGCTTAGTAGAAAAAGTCGCCGTTAGTTTTTGTGACAACATCGAAATAAGACCACTATTAGAGAGTGGGATCTCTTATCGAATCATTACCTTAGGAAAAAATGAGAAAGTAGAAAGCCTTAACGTCATTTCTCTAGCTAAGTGCTCTAATTGAATGCTTAGCAGTCGAATGGATAAAAGCCAATACGAGTTGTTCAATGTACTCAATGACACTATTTTATTGAGGTTTGACCGCCTTACGCCTTGGGAAAAAAACTTTATCACAGAGTTACACCATAAGGTCGTAACTAGACAACTCATTTCAATTAAACAAAAACAGCTTGCTTTAAAAATTTCAATGAAAGCCTATAAATCAAAGAAGAAAAACGCGCGTTCCAACGTTTAATTTAAGCTTGTGTATACCTAATCTGTTCAAGGTCCTCTAAACCTTGGACAGATTAGTAGTATTTGCACTTAACGTATTGAAAATAATCAAGTGTAGCGGTGAATGGGTAACAACTTTCAGCGTAATAGCAATTGAAACACCTAAGTATTTAGGTTCCTTTTCGATTAACACTCAGTACCTTCTGAAAGCAACAATGCATCTTCTAATTCAACCCCAAGATAGCGGATTGTATTATCTACCTTGGTATGACCAAGTAGTAGCTGCACCGCTCGGATATCTTTCGTTTTTGCGTAGACTAACGTCGCTTTTGTTCGCCTCATCGAGTGAGTGCCATACAAGTTAGGATCCAACCCCAGATTAGAAGCCCATCTCCTCACTAAGTATCGATAGTACGAATAGCTAATCGGTTGTTGCTTTCGCCTTTGGCTTGGGAAAATAAAATTGCTGTCATGTAGCGAAGCCATCAAAATCCATTTCATTAGACTCTGTTGAGTTCTTGTCGTTATCTCAAATTGAACTTCAATATCTGTTTTGCGCTGGATATGCTTAATGCGGTTAAATATCCTATCTTGCGAAGATACATCGCAAACTCTGAGAACGAGCAAATCACTTGCTCTAAGTTTGCTATCAATAGCTAAGTTGAGCAACGCAAGCTGCATCAAATTATTTTCAATTTCTAATCTGGTTCTGATCCGCCAAATTTCCTCAAGCCGAAAAGGCTTTTTGACGCCACTTCGTTTCGTTTTGTTGAAAACTACCATGATGACCTCCTTTTTAATTTGGTCATCACGATTGTAGTTGGAAGGAAATGGACAAAAGTTTGCAGTGATTATCCTAAATTAGCTTTTCACGAATTACCTGACGTATTGCAAAACCTCTAATCTGCGGGCCAAAATCAATCATCCACTACACTTCAATCACTCTGGTACGAGGCTATAGAACATGGCTTGCAGCGAGATTGTGGAGACTCAAGTTCGTTACAAGCTTTTAAAGATGTCGATAAACGGTTTGTCTATTACGGTGAACTATCAAACACATTGTTGAACGAAGCCGCTACGCGGCAGAGTAAAACGAGTGCAAACCATACTCTTGTAACACCATCACCCTGATGGTCGTTCACAGGAGTAACCCCATGAAACCCGATGACTTAAAACGCTACAACACCCTTTATGAACA